>JAGUZZ010000338.1:0-14393 GCA_020060525.1 bacterium
ATGATCGGGAGCCTCATGTCGGCCGGCGCGAGATGGGCGATGAGCGAGCCGTCCCGCAGGCGCACGAGCGAATGGACGACCGATTGCGGGTGCACGACGACCTTGATCGCCTCGTACGGGAATCCGAACAGCCAGTGCGCTTCGATGACCTCGAGCCCCTTGTTGAGCAGCGTCGCCGAGTCCACCGTCACCTTGGGTCCCATCCGCCACGTGGGATGGTTCAGCACCTCCGCCACCGAGACGCCGGCGAGGTCCGCGAACGGCCGGCCGCGGAACGGCCCCCCCGAGGCGGTCAGAACGATCTCGGTCGTTTCCGCGCGGTGGCCCCGCAGCATGCGGGCGAGGGAGAAATGCTCGCTGTCGATCGGGATGATGCGCTCCGGCCGTCCGCCGGCGAGTCTCGTCACGATCTCCCCCGCGGCGACGAGCGTCTCCTTGTTCGCGAGCGCGATCGTGCAGCCGAGCTCGAGCGCGATCGCCGTGGGGAGGAGCCCCGATACGCCGACGAGCGCGTTGATCACGATATCCGGGCGGGTGTCGCGGAGCAGCGCCTCGATCCCCGCGTCGCCGAAACCGGCGGCGCGGCCCGCGAGGGCTCGGCTCCCGTCGACGAGCGCGTCGACGGAGGAGGCGTCCCGCATCGTGAACCGCGCCCCCGGGAAGAGATCGAGCTGCGTTCGCAGCTCCGAGACGTTCTCCCCCGCGGCGAGCGCGACGACGGCGAAATCCTCCCGCGCGCGATCGAGAATCTCGACGGCCGATCGTCCGATCGAGCCCGTCGATCCCAGTATGGCCATCGTCTTCATCCGCGCACTCCGGCTCCCCGCGCTCATCGGGCGAAGAGCACGTACTTGAAAATGTAGTAGACGAGCGGCGCCGTGAAGAGCAGGGAATCGAAGCGGTCGAGAACGCCGCCGTGTCCGGGGATCGTATTCGACGCGTCCTTTATCTTCACGTCGCGCTTGATCATCGATTCGCACAGATCGCCGAGCTGGCCGAACACCGAGCCCCCCACGGCGAGCCCCGCCGCGGCGGCCGGGCTGAGATAGGGGGCGACGAGGGAGCGCGCGAGAAACGCCCCCGCGAAGGAGAGCGCGAGCCCCCCGGCGACTCCCTCGATCGTCTTTCCGGGGGAGATCCGCGGGAATATCTGATGCCTTCCGAAGATGCTCCCGACGAAGTACGCGCCGGTATCGTAGCACCACGTCACCGCGAACGTCACCGTCACGAAGGAGAAGCCGAGCGAATAATCGAGTCCGCGCAGGTGCGGAAGCTCGCGAAGCAGTATGAGGTGGCTGCCGAGCCACGCGACGTAGAAGACGCCGAAGACCGTCACCGAAATGTGGTAGACGGCCAGCCCCCGCTCCCGCCGGGCGAGCTCGAGCACCATGACGCCGATGAATATGACGCCGAGAAACACGTTCGCGTAGATCCCCTGCTGGAAATAGACGTACCACGAAAGCGCGATGCCGCCGAGGATCCCCATCGCCTTGTACGGGCGCAGCCCCTTCGCCTCCATCATCCGGTAGAATTCCCAGAGACCCACGAGGATCATGATGTCGACGAGCGCGAGGAAGAAGTAGCCCCCGCGGCGCGCGATGACGAACAGGCACGGCAGGAAGAGCGCCGAAGCGACGATCCGCTTCACGACGGCGTCGGGTCTGCGCGGACGGCGCGCGGACGCGCTATCGTCACCGCTCATGGTCCCCGTCCTTGAGCTCGCCGAAACGCCGCTCCCGCCCGAGATACTCGCGGATGGCGCCGATGAAATGGCGCTCCCGGAAATCGGGCCAGAGCACGTCCGTCACGACGATCTCCGTATAGGCGAGCTGCCAGAGGAGGAAATTGCTGATCCGCATTTCGCCGCTCGTTCTGATGAGAAGATCCGGATCCGGCAGGGCCGGCTCGTAGAGATAGCGCCGGAACGACTCCTCGTCGACCGTCTCCGGCTCGATCCGTCCCGCGGCGGCGTCGAGGGCGAAACGCCGCGCGGCGTCGACGATCTCGGCTCGCCCGCCGTAGCTGAGGCAGAGGTTCAGAATCATGCCCGTGTTGTCCGAGAGCTTCCCGATCGTCTCGCGCAGCGCCGCGAGCGTCCGCGCCGGCAGCATCTCGAGCCGTCCCATCGCGCGGAGCCTGATGTTGTTCTCCTTGAGCTCGAGGTACTCCGAATCGAGCACCTCTCCGAGAAACCGCATGAGCCCCTCGACTTCGAGCCGCGGGCGCTTCCAGTTCTCGAGCGAGAAGGTGTAGAGGGACAGCGCGTCGAGGCCGAGCTTCGCCCCGGTCCGGATCGTCGCCCGGACCGATTCCCTCCCCGCCCGATGGCCGGCGAGGCGCGGCAGGCGCCGCTTTTTCGCCCACCGCCCGTTGCCGTCCATGATGACGGCGACGTGCCGCGGCAGGCGGGTGTCCCCGCGGAGCTCCGCGATGTCGCGATCGATGGTTTTCGTCATTGCACGGATCCCGAAACGGTCCCGTCCGGGCGAGCGCCCTAGACGGACATGATTTCCTTCTCTTTCGCCGCGAACACCTTGTCGAGCTCCTCGGTGCGCTTGTCGGTGAGGTCCTGAACCTCTTTCTGCGCGCGACGCATGTCGTCCTCGGAGATCGCGTGCTCCTTCTCGAGCTTCTTCGCCTTCTCGATCGCGTCGCGCCGCACGTTCCGAACCGCGATCTTGGCCTCTTCGACGAGGTGCTTGACCGCTTTCACGAGCTCCCGGCGCCGCTCTTCGGTGAGCGGCGGAACGGGCACGCGGATGAACGCGCCGTCGCTCTGCGGGTTGAGTCCGAGGTTCGCCGTCTGTATCGCCTTGATGATCTCGCCGACGAGCGGCTTCTCCCACGGCTGCACCGTGATGAGCTTCGGATCGGGCACGGCGACGTTCGCGACCTGCTTCAGGGGAACCTTGTTGCCGTAGTAGTCGATCTTGATGCCGTCGAGAAGCGCCGGCGAGGCCTTTCCCGTACGGATGGTGGCGAGCTCGGTCTCGAGCTTGTGGAGGGTCGACTTCATGTGGCTGTCGGCGGTCTGGACGAGCGTCTTGATCTGGGTCATCGTACCAACCTCCTCACGCGACTATCGTTCCGAGCCGTTTTCCTTCGAGCACTCTTCTCAGATTGCCCTTCCGGAGAATGTTGAAGACGACGATCGGGATCCCGTTCTCCCGGCAAAGCGCGACCGCCGTGGCGTCCATGACGCGAAGGTCGTCGCGCAGCACGTCGATGTAGCCGAGCCGCGGAATGAGTTTCGCGCGCCGATCGACGGCGGGATCGCTCGTGTAGATGCCGTCGACCTTCGTCCCCTTGAGCAGCGCCTCGGCCTTTATCTCGACGGCGCGCAGGGAGGCGGCCGTGTCGGTCGTGAAGTACGGGTTGCCCGTGCCGCCGGCGAGGATCACGAGGCGGCCGTTCTCGAGATGATCGAGAGCGCGCCGGCGGATATACGGCTCGGCGAACTGCTCCATCGCGATGGCGGTCATGACGTGCGCCTCGACGCCGGCTCGTTCGAGCGCCGACTGGAGAGCGATAGCGTTGATGATCGTGCCGAGCATCCCCATGCTGTCGGCCGCCACGCGGTCGACTCCCCGCTCGCTCGCGCGGTATCCGCGCAGGATGTTCCCGCCGCCGATGACGACGGCGACCTCGCACCCCGCCGCGACCGCGTCGCGGAGCTCGCCGGCGAACGCCGCCACCCGGTCGAAATCGATGCTCGTCTCCGCTCCGCCGAGCACTTCGCCGCTCACCTTGAGCAGAAGACGCCGGTACTTGAGAGCGCGCTTCACGAATCGATCCCTCCCCGCCGTCCGGATCCGCCGCCCCGGGCGCGCGCGGCCGGCCGGAAAAAAGGCGCAGGGGATAGCCCCCCTGCGCCCTGTCTCTTCAGTGGCCGCCACCCGTCTTCCGCACGCCGCACCGTCTCAGCTCAGTTCCTCCCCCAACTGGAATCTGGAGAAACGCCGGACGACCATGTTCTCCCCCAGCTTGGCGATGACCGCCGTGACGACCTGCTCGACCGTTTCATCGTTGTTCTTGATGAACGGCTGCTCGAGAAGGCACGCCTCATGGTAGTATTTCTCGAGCTTCCCTTCAACAATTTTATCCACGACGTTGGCGGGCTTCCCCGACTGGAGCGCCTGGTTGCGGTAAATCTCCCGTTCGCGCTCGAGGAGGGCTGCCGGGAGCTCCTCGCGGCGCACCACGACCGGCGAGGCCGCGGCGATCTGCATGGCGATGTCCTTGCCGAGCGTCTGGAAATCGGGCGTGCGCGCGACGAAATCGGTCTCGCAGTTGAGCTCGAGGAGAACCCCGATCTTGGCGCCGGGATGTATGTAGGAGAAGATGCATCCCTGGTTCGCGGCGCGCGTCGCCTTCTTCGCCGCCACGCTGAGCCCCTTTTCGCGCAGAAGCTTGATCGCCTTCTCCGTGTCCCCCTGTGCCTCCTCGAGAGCGCGCTTGCAATCCATCATTCCCGCGCCCGTTTTCGCGCGAAGGTCGCTCACCTGCTTCGGTGTGATGCTCATCGACGATTCCTCCCTGATGTGTCCGTATGTCAAAGCGCCGCCTGATCAGCGCTCCGATTGCTTGTCTCCGCCCGTCTCCTCGGGGGTCCTGCGCGGCGGGCGTCGCCGCGAATCCCCGCCCCGGTCGCCGCGGTCCGGACGATCGTCCTTGGCCGCCGCGGCGGCGGACTGTTTCGCCTTCTCGTCGAGAAAATCCTTGTCCTTGAGAAAGCGCGCGCGCCCCGCGACGACCGCGTCGGCGACGACGCTGGTGAAGAGCTTGATCGAGCGGATCGCGTCGTCGTTCGCCGGTATGGGGATGTCGACTTCGTCGGGGTCGGCGTTCGTGTCGACGAGACCGATGATCGAGAGACCGAGCTTGCGCGCCTCCTTGACCGCGATCTCCTCCTTCTTCGTGTCGATGACGACGAGACAGGACGGGATCTGCGTCATGCCGCGGATGCCGGAGAGCACCTTGAGAAGCTTCGCCTTCTGCTTCTCCATGTCCAGCTTCTCTTTCTTGGAAAGCTGATTGATCCGGCCGTCGCGCTCCATCGCCTCGAGGTTGTCGAGACGGTCCATGCTCTGCTTGATCGTGCGGAAGTTGGTGAGAATGCCGCCGAGCCAGCGCTCGTTGATGTAGTACATGCCGCAGCGGGTCGCGTCCTCCTGGACGCTCTCCTTGGCTTGCCGCTTCGTGCCGACGAATATGACCGTCTTGCCCTCCGCCGCCATGGCCTCGACCGCTTTCGAGGCCTTCTCCATCTGCGTCATCGTGTGGCGGAGATCTATGATGTAGATGCCGTTCTGCTCTTTGTAGATGTAGGGCTTCATTTTCGGATTCCAGCGCCGCGTCTGGTGCCCGAAATGAGCGCCCGCCTCGAGCATGTCCTTGATGGTGACGTTCACCGCGTGTCCTCCTTCGGTTATGCCGCCATCCCCCTCGGGCGCGCCCCATTCCCGTTCGTCGAGAACACCCGGGGCCGGTACGAGGGATGTGTGAATTCGATCGATCCTAGCGCTTCGAGAACTGGAACTTTCTCCGGCGCCCCGCCTGCCCGTACTTCTTCCGTTCCTTCTCGCGCGGATCTCTCGTGAGGAATCCTCCGACCTTGAGCACCTTCTTCTGCGTCTCGTCGTGCATCATGATCGCCCGCGCGATGCCGAGTCGAAGCGCCCCCGCCTGACCGGCGGTGCCGCCGCCGCGGACGGTCGCCTTGACGTCGTACTTGCCGAGCGAGTTCGTCACGTCGAACGGCTGCCGCACGATCATGGAGAGCGCCTCGCGCTTGAGGTACTCCTCGACCTCCCGTCCGTTCACGATGAACTTGCCCGTGCCCGGAGACAGGTACACGCGCGCGACGGAGGATTTGCGCCTGCCGACCGCATGAAACATTTCTTTCGCCACCTGTTCACCTCCTTCAGGCCGTGTCTGCCGCCCGGTTCGCGCGAGACCGCCCCGCGAGGGGGCTAGATCTCGAGGACGCGCGGCTGCTGCGCCGCGTGCGGATGCTCGGCGCCGCCGTACACCTTGAGCTTCTTGATGAGGCGTCTGCCGAGCCTGTTGTGGGGAAGCATGCCCTTGACGGCGTGCGTGATCACGAACTCCGGACGCTTCGCGAGGGCGTCCTTGTACTTCGTGATGCGCAGCCCTCCCGGGTATCCCGTGTACCGCCAGTACGTCTTCATCTCGGGCTTGCGGCCGGAGAGATGGACGTTCGAGGCGTTCACGACGACGACGAAATCCCCGCCGTCGAGAAACGGCGTGTAGGTCGTTTTCGCCTTGCCGCGGAGCACCTGGGCCACCTTCGAAGCGAGCCTGCCGAGCGGCAAGCCGGTCGCGTCGACGATGTACCAGTCTCGCTGGATATCCTTGCCTTTGAGAACAAACGTCTTCTGCATCACATTCCTCCGAAATGCGATCTAGTCACCCGTGAAACAACGAAATATATACGCGGCAAGGAATTATGTCAAGCGGCAAACCGCTCGCGGGGGAACATGCGGGGCCGACGGGCTCCTCCCGAGCCGGCCGCCGGGGCCGCGAGCCGCTTAACCCTTTGCGAACAAACGTAGTTTGGCGCTGTCCGGGCGTTTTATGACGCCGCGCTCCGTGACGATCGCCCGCACGAGAGCGGCCGGCGTCACGTCGAAAGCCGGGTTGTACGCCCGCGTGCCCTCGGGGGCGATCCGTCTCCCCCCGATCGACGTCACTTCGCTCCCTCCCCGCTCCTCGATGGGGATCGCGCTTCCCGCGGGGATCGAGTGATCGAACGTCGACGCCGGCGCCGCGACGTAGAAAGGCCTTGTGTACCGCGCGCACAGAACGGCGAGCCCGAGGGTGCCCACCTTGTTCGCCGTATCGCCGTTCGCCGCCACGCGGTCGGCGCCGACGACGACCGCGTCGACCTTCCCCGCCGCGAAGAGGGAAGCGGCGGCTCCGTCGCAGAGAAGGGTGTGCGGGATGCGTCGGCGCGAAAGCTCCCACGCCGTGAGGCGCGCCCCCTGCAAGAGCGGCCGCGTTTCGTCGACGTACACGTGGAACCGCTTCCCCTTCTCCCACGCTGCGTAGAGAACCCCGAGCGCCGTCCCGAAGCCCGCCGTCGCGAGCCCTCCGGCGTTGCAGTGCGTGAGCACGTTCATGCCGTCCCGGATGAGGCGCTCGCCGTTGCGTCCGATCGCGAGCTCGATCTCGAGCTCCTCGTGATGGATCCAGAAGGCCTCGGCGGCCGTGGAGCAGCATATCTCGAAGGGATCCCGTCCGCCGTGCCTCGCCGCGTGCGCGACTCGATCGAGCGCCCAGAAGAGGTTCGCCGCCGTCGGTCGCGTCGCGGCGATCCGCTTCCGCGCCGACTCGAGCGTGCGCCGGATCTCGCCCGCGGAGATGCCCGCGTCGGAAAAGGGCGTCACGAAGGATCCGCGGTCGAAGAAGTACCGGGGCGCCCGCTTCACCCGTTTCCGGAGGCGCTCCTCGAGGGAGAGAAGCATGCCGTACGCCGCGGCGAGCCCGATCGCCGGAGCCCCTCTCACGCGCAGGCTCCCGATCGCCTCCTCGAGCTCCGCGAGCGAGCGCAGGCGCAGGACGCGCAGCCTTCCCGGGAGAAGCGTCTGGTCGATGATCTCGATCCGTCCCTTGCGGTAATCGATCGTCGGCAGGATCATTCGCCCGTCCTTTCGAGCTCCGAGAACATTCTGAACAGGAGCGCCACCGGAAGACCGACGACGTTGAAGTAGCATCCGTCGATCCGTTCGACGAACGGCGCGGCGTGCCCCTGTATCGCGTAGGCGCCGGCCTTGCCGAACGGCTCGCCGGTGGCGACGTACCGGGCGATCTCCTCGTCGGCGAGCGAGCGGACGTACACCGTCGTCCGCTCGGCGCGCACGAGGGCGGGGCTTGCCGCTCGCGCGAGGGCGACGCCCGTGATCACCTCGTGGGTCCGTCCCGAGAGGAGCCGGAGCATCGCGGCCGCGTCGCGTTCATCCGCCGGCTTTCCGAGCCTTCGTCCGGCGCACGCGACGATCGTATCCGCCGCGATGATCGTGCCCGCGGGACGGAGGACGCGCGCGGCCGCGGCCTTCCGCTCGGCCAGCGTCCCGGCGAAACGAAGATCGTCGTCGCACTCGACGTCGTCCTCTTCGACGCCGGTCGCGATCGTCTCAAACTCGAATCCGAGGCGTTCGAGTATTTCGCGCCGCCGCGGCGAGGCGCTCGCGGGAACGAGGCCGCGCTGGAGACGCTCCGGCACGAACGGGTTCATCGCGGCCGCTCCCCGGGATCCGGTCCGCCGCGGTCGACGATGAGCGTCACGGGCCCGTCGTTCACGAGACGCACCTTCATCGCCGCCCCGAACACTCCCTCGGCGATCCTCGGGTACAGTCCGCCGAGCAGATCGACGAAATTCCGGTACAGCTCGGCCGCGCGGGCGGCCGGCGCGCTCTCGAGGAAATCGGGACGCCGCCCCCTGCGGCAATCGCCGTACAGCGTGAACTGGGAAACGACGAGCACCGATCCCTCCGTGTCGAGGACGGAGCGGTTCATCTTGCCCGCTTCGTCCTCGAAGATCCGAAGCTCGAGGCATTTCCGCGCCGTCCAATCGAGATCGGCGCCGGTGTCCCCGTTCCGGAACGCGGCGAGGACGAGGATACCGGGGCCGATCGACGAGACGATCCTCCCGTCGACCTCGACGGACGCCTCGCTCACGCGCTGGACGACGACGCGCATATCGATTACTCCGC
Organism: bacterium; assembly: GCA_020060525.1. Taxonomy (GTDB): domain Bacteria; phylum Krumholzibacteriota; class Krumholzibacteriia; order Krumholzibacteriales; family Krumholzibacteriaceae; genus SSS58A. The sequence goes on from JAGUZZ010000338.1 coordinate 8,736, forward strand.
GCCGGAGACGGCGGCGCCGCTCCCGGAAGGCTCGGCCGTCCCGGACAACCGCATCTCGCCGATTTGTATCTGCGGCGCCGTTTTTCCCTGGTAGGTGTTTTTTCGAATATGCGCGAGGACGTCGACCGTCTTGCCGTCGACGTCCTCCGGCTTCCACCTCGAAACGATCGAAAAACCTATGAGGTCGCGCACCTCGCCCGTGGCGTCGGCGGCCTCGAACTTGAGGTGGCCGCCGCCGACCTCGCGGGGATGTCCGACGACCTTGAGATTGCTGATCATGAGCAGCGGCTCCGGGTTCGCCGTGCCGAACGGACCGAGACGCTCGATGAAAGACGAGAGATCGAGCGTGCAGTCCGCGAGAACCGCCTCCGCGTCCGCCCGAAGGGCGCACGGCGCCGAGGGGCACGACACGAGCTCCTCGACGACCTCCTCGAACAGACGTTGGAAATCGGGTATGTCCTCTTCGCGGATGCTGAACCCGCCCGCCTCCTTGTGGCCGCCGAAGTCGACGAGATAGCGCGAGCAGCGCTCGAGCGCCTCCTTGACGTTCACTTTTCCGGCGGAGCGGGCCGAGCCCTTGCCGAAGCCGCCGCGAACCGCTATGAGCACGGCGGGCATGTCGTACCGCTCGGCGAGCCGCGCGGCGGCGATGCCGACGACCCCTTCGTGCCACGTCGGCGCGGAGAACACGAGCGCCTTCGGTTCGTCGTGCCAGACGCGGTATTCAGCGTATTTCACGGCGTCGTCGATGACGCCGTTGCCGAGCTCCTTGCGGCGCTCGTTGTCGGCGCCGATCTGCCGGGCGATCCGCGTCGCCTCCGCCTCGTCCGCGGTGACGAGCAGGTCGACCGCGGCGCGCGCGCTTCCGATGCGGCCCGGCGAGTTGATTCGCGGGATGACGGTGAAACTGAGCTGCCGCGTCGAAAAGCCGTTCTTCGAGAGTCCGCTTTCGTCGCGCAGCGCGCGGAGCCCGGGCCTTCGCCACTCGCGAAGCACCTCGAGCCCTCGCGAGACGAGCACGCGGTTCTCGTCGAGCATGGCGCCGCTGTCGCCGAGCGTTCCGAGAGCGACGAGATCGAGCCCGCCGGCGAGGGAAAGATCGACGCCCATCGCTCTCTCGAGCCCCTGCAGCAGCTTGAAGGCGACGCCGGTGCCGGTGAGCTCCTTGAACGGATACCGTTCGCCGGGGAGCTTCGGATTGACGAAGGCGTGGGCCTCCGGGATACGGAGCGCGGTCTCGTGGTGGTCGGTGACGACGACCTTCACGCCGCGCTCGACGAGGGCGGCGACGACCTCGCGGTCGCTCGATCCGCAGTCGACGGAGACGACGAGCTTGAGCCCCGCCTCGAAGCCCCGGTCCATGACGCGCCGCGCGAGCCCGTAGCCGTCCTTCGCGCGGTCGGGAACGAAGAAATGAACGTCCGCGCCGAGCCGCGAAAGGACCTCGACGAGGAGAGCGGTCCCGCAGACGCCGTCCGCGTCGTAGTCGCCGTGCACGAGGATCTTATCGCGCCGCGCGATCGCCTCGTGGAGGATGCGCGTGGCCTCCGCCATCTCGTTGAAGAGAAAGGGATCGTGGAGATGCTCGATCGCGGGATTGAGTATCCGATGGGCGTCGTCGACGCCCGAAACGCCGCGCGAGGCGAGAAGCCGCGCCTCAAGCGGGCTCAGACCGAGCCCGTCCTCGAGAGCCCGCAGTACTCTCTCGTCCACAGGCTGCAGATGCCATACGTGCATGCGCGCTCCGTGCGGGGGCTGCGTTCCGTTCTCCGCAATGGCGACCGGCGGCGGCGAAGCGGACTTGTAAGCCGGGTTCTGTGCCCTTCGGCGAAGGAAGGGCGGTGATCATTTATCTGGGACCGCCGTTGCCGGCGGCCTCGAGCGACCTACCCGAGAGTCGAACGAGACGGGCCGCCTCTTCTCTCCTATTTGGTCTTTCTCCGGGTGGGGTTTGCCGTGCGGCCGCCGTCGCCGGCGGCCCGGTGAGCTCTTACCTCGCCTTTTCACCCTTACCTCCGCGAACGGAGGCGGTATGTTTTCTGTGGCACTTTCCCTGGGGTCACCCCCGCTGGGCGTTACCCAGCACCCTGCCCTGTGGAGCCCGGACTTTCCTCGTGCGCCGCGAGGGCGCCGCGATCACCCCGTCCGCTTCGCCGTCGCCGGTCGATTCGACATGTGGTGCGGCTGCAATATAGCACCGCCGGCGCCTTTGGTAAAGAGAAGACGCGGCGTCGCCTATCTCTCCGTCCCGCGATCCGGGAGCCGGTCATCGCCCCCGCCGCACGCCCCGAGCGACGAACCCTTGACACGACTCCCGAATTGCTATAGAAAATGGGGGCTTTGACTGTTTCCATCGCCGACAATCGAAGGGAGCGCCGCTGAAATGATCCTCCCGGGAGTCGGAGCCGCACGGAGTTTCGCCGCCGCCGCGCTGATCGCGTCCCTCGCCCTTCCGCCCGCGGCCGCCGCCGCGACGCGCGGAGAGCTCGACTGGGGCGCGCGGCTTCGCCTTCGCCAGGAGTACCTCGCGAACGTCTACGATCTCTCGGAGGCCGCGGAGGACGATCACAACTCGATCCGCGTTCGTCCCCAGATCTGGGGATCGTGGGCTCCCGGCGAGCACTGGAAGCTCTACGCGCTGCTCACGAACGAGCACCGGCACTGGCTGAAATCGAACAGGGGCCTCGAGGACCGCGGTTTCGAGGTTCACGAGCTCATCTTCGAGAATCTCTGGATCGAGGGAAAGCGTCTCGGCGGCACCCCCTTCGGATTCGTGCTCGGGCGGCAGAACCTTTTCTACGGCGACGGCTTCGTCTGCTGGGACGGCGGCCCGCTCGACGGCTCGCGCACCGCTTACTTCAACGCGCTCGTTCTCAAGGCCGAATTCGAGAAGCGGCGCGTCGAGGTTCAGGTCATCTCGAACCCCGAGCGCGACGAATACCTCCCCGTCGCCAACGATCAGGATCAGAGCCTCGTCGAATGGAAGGAGACGGGGGCCGGCCTCTATTACGTCGACGAGTCGGCCGGGGAGCGAAAGATCGAAGCGTACTACCTCTACAAGAACGAGTGGGACGAGGACATGGCGGCTCCGAGGAGCGACGTCCATACGTTCGGCGCCCGCGTTTCGGGGCATGCGCCGGGGAGCCTCGCCTTCGTTCTCGAGACGGCCGTTCAGCTCGGAAACCGCGGGGCGAGCGACCGCTTCGGATACGGAGGCCAGGCGACGCTCCGGCGCGCGTTTCCCTCGTGGACCCTGTCCGGCGGTGGGATCTATCTCTCGGGCGACGATCAATCGAGCGACGGATACGAGGGGTGGAACCCCGTCTACTCCCGCTGGCCGAAATGGAGCGAGCTCTACATCTATACGCTCGCGGGCGAGATCGGACCGGCCTATTGGCAAAACGTCGCCTCGGGCTGGCTCGGCGCCGATATCTCGCCGGGCGGCCGGCTCGCTCTCGAGTTGCGCGCGCTCTTCCTGTGGGCGCCCGAGGCGCTGCTCCTCGGCTGCGGCCCGCATTGCCACGCGCTTCCGACGCACGTGAGCGACGATTTCGACTACCGCGGCACCCTCTCGATCGTGAAGCTCGTCTGGAACGCGAGCCCGCGCGTCGGCGGCCATCTGCTCTGGGAGATGTTCGAGCCGGGCGAGTACTACGAGTATTCCGGGGGACGAAACGCGGCGCACTTCCTGCGCTGGGAGATGCTGCTCGCGTATTAGGAGCGTCGATATGGGTCCGTTCAATCTTCCGTGGTCGACCTTTCTGGCGTTCGTCGTAACGGGCGCGAGCGTCGTCGCCGCGATCGTCTGGGCGCTGCACGACCGCCGACGCGACGGACGGGCGTAGACCGCGCGCAAAGGGGGCACACGTGACGCTGCTTCAGGCGTGCATCGCCGTTCTTTTTCTCTACATCGGGGTCCTCATGGGGGTGGGCATCTGGAGCGCCCGCCGGACGCAGTCGGCCGCGGATTTCATCATCGGCGGCCGCACGATCGGACCATGGGTGACCTCTCTGTCCTACATCGCCGTCTACTTCAGCTCCGTGCTCATCATCGGCGGGGGCGCCTTCGGCTACAAGTACGGCATGGCGACGGTCTGGATCGGCGCGATCAACGTGGCCGTCGGATGCACGCTCTGCTGGATCGTTCTCGGACGGCGCGTGCGGGAGACGACCGAGCGCCTCGGCGTCCGGACGATCTCGGGGTTCTTCGCGCGGCGCTACGACTCCCCCGCCGCGGGGATCTACTCGGCGGCGATCGTGTTCCTCTTCCTCATCATCTACAACGTGAGCGTCGTGAAAGGGATGGCGAACGCCTTCCAGGTTCTCATGGACCTTCCCTACTGGGGCGGCGTGCTCATCTCGGGGCTCGTCATCATCTTCTACGTCGTCCTCGGCGGGTATACGGCGGTCGTCTGGACGGGGTTTCTGCAGGCGTGGGTGATGATCTTCTCCCTCCTCCTTCTCATGTTCAAGACGTTCGGCGCGGTCGGCGGCCTCGGCGCCGGCATGGAGCGGCTCGCGGCGGCCGGAACGGCCTACGTCGAAACGCCGGGGGTGTGGGGCTGGGCCGGGCTCTTCAGCTTCTCCCTCGTCGTGAGCCTCGGCGTCTGGGGCATGCCGCAGCTCCTGATACGCTTCTACAGCGTGAAGGACGCGAAGACGCTCCGTCTCGGCACGGTCATCGTGACGATCGGCGCCTCCATCGCCATCATCCCCTATCTCGTCGGCGCCCTCACGCGCGTCCTCATTCCGGGGCTCGAGCATCCCGACCTCGCGATCCCCAAGCTCGTCGCGCTCGTGCTCTCCCCGTGGGAGGCCGCGCTGCTGCTCGCGGGCGTCGTCGCCGCCGGGATGTCCACGTTCGCCGGCGTCCTCATCATCATCTCGAGCTCGCTCGTCGGCGATATCTACCAGCACGGTCTCCGCAGAAAACTCACGAACGCGCAGGAGGTCTTCGCGAACCGGGTCGTCAGCGCCGCCGTCGGGCTCGTCTCGCTCGCGATCGCTCTCAAGCCTCCCGCGCTCATCCTCGTTCTCACGGGGTTCGCGTGGGCGGTCATCGCGAGCACGACCCTCTGGCCGCTCATCTTCGGGCTCTACTGGAAGGGGGCGGGCGCCGCGGGGGTGGTTGCCTCGATGGCGGCGGGCTCGCTCACCGCGATCGTCTGGACGTGGCTCAAGAAGCCGTGGGGCGTCGACGGCTTCATCGCGGGCGCTCTCGCGAGCCTCGCCGTTCTCGTCCTCGCGACCGTCGCGGCGCGGCGGGGGCCGCGCCGGGCGCGTTGACGCCGCCGGGCCCCGGCGGCGACGACTCCTATCTCCTCCGCCTGAGCAAACGCCTGCTCGGATGCGGGTACCGCCCGAAATCCGGCTTCTTTGCGGCCGGCGGCTGCTCCGGCTCCACGACGGAGAATTTCGGGTGCCGCGACACCGGTATGTTGGAGTGGATGAGCTGCTCGATCGCCTTGACGTCCTTTCGCTGGTCCGGCGTCGCGAGGGTGATGGCGTGGCCCTTCACCCCCGCGCGCCCCGTGCGCCCGATGCGGTGCACGTAGTTCCCCACGTCGTCGGGAAGATCGTAGTTGAGAACGAGCTCGATCGCCTTGACGTCGATGCCACGCGCGGCGATGTCTGTGGCGACGAGGATGCGGCATTCTC
>JAGUZZ010000295.1:0-11140 GCA_020060525.1 bacterium
CGCGGCGGGCGACCGGGGAACCTACCCGTGGCCCGGCGGCCCGTCGCTCCCGCTCGGCAACCGCAGGATCGTCGTCTCGACGAAGCGCGGGGAGATCGAAATCCTCCTCTACGGCGACGACGCGCCGAACGCCGTGCGCGGCATCCTCGCCCTCGCCGGCCGCGGATTCTACGACGGCCTCGCGTTTCACCGGGTCGTGCCGGGTTTCGTCGTGCAGGGAGGCTGCCCGCGCGGAGACGGATGGGGCGACGCGGGATACTTTCTGCGCAACGAGGTCAACCTCTTCCATTACCGCCGCGGAGTCGTGGGCCTCGCCGATTCGGGGAAGGACACGGCGGGAAGCCAGTTCTTCATCATGCACGCCGAGCATCCGCATCTCGACGGACGCTACACGATCGTCGGCAGGGTCACGAGGGGCATGAGCGTCGTGGACCGGATCGAGGAAGGGGACGTCTTCACCGTGAGGGCGATCGACTAGAGGCGTTTCGAGGCGTTCGCGGCGAGCTTCCCGAGCGCCTTGCGGTGAGCCTCGAACGCGATCGGCGGAAGCGATTCGAGCGGAAAGAACCGCGCCTCCTCGGCGTCGTCGCCCGGCGTGAGCGTTCCGCCGGTCCGTCCGCCGAGATAGAGAACGAGAAGCGCGTTTCCCCGCGGATCGTCGAAGCAGGATTCCACGTCGAGAAGACCGGCGAGCGAGACGTCGAGCCCCGTCTCCTCGCGCGTCTCGCGCACGGCGGTCGCGCGGACGTCCTCGTCGAGCTCGACGAACCCCGACGGTATGACCCAGAGCCCCCGGTACGGATCGTGGCGCCGCTTGACGAGAAGCACCGACCCGTCCTCGACGACGACGACCCCCGCGGCGGATGCGGGGTTGCGGTAGTGGACGAAACCGCACGCGGGGCATTTCATCCGCGGACGATCCCCCTCGAGGACCTCCTCGAGCCGGGTCGCGCAGCGGGGGCAGAAACGGAACGCTTCGCTCATATCTTCGGCTGGTACCGGAGCACCCAGAGCCGCCACTCCCGGTCCATCTCGTCGAAATCCTTGCCGTAGACGTTCTTGAATCGGGCGTTGAACGGCCCCGGCTCCTCGATTTCGTTCGAGTCGACGTACAGCTTCATGAATTTTTCGACGCCGTGGCGTTCGACGAGCCACATGCAGAACGACGCCCACCCTGGCACCGTGATCGACATGCCCGCGTCGTCCATCGCCTTCTGCGTCATGACGCGGAAGAGCGCCGGCAGGCGCTTCTCGATGAGCAGATCCTTCGCCATCATGTGGATGTTGACCCCGCCCTCCCACGATCCGAGGACGTAGAAAACGGCGCCTTCGGCGAGGCCGAACGGCGGATACCCGAGCGGTTCGAGAAGCAGATGGATCATCTGGTGATCCTCGTACGCCTTCGTCGTGTGGATCTCGTGCGCGCCGGGATTCACGCGCGAGTGGTCCGGACCGATCCTGAAGCCCCGGATCTCCTGGAACTTCTCGTCGGACGGATAGAAATAATAGCCGACCTTGTCGTCGTCCTTCAGATCGAGCTTCAGCTTCCGCACGGTCGCCTCGACGAACTTCGTCTGCCGGTCGATCGCGCCGTCGGGGAACGGATCGCCCTCGAGATAATAGTAATCGACGTGCTTCGTCTCGATCTTCCGCCAGGGAACCGGCTCTTCGAGCCAGAGCTCGACGTCGTCGAAGTAGAGCCACCCCGTGATCTGGCAGATGAGGCCGATCTCCACCGTCCGCGCCTCCTTCGGCACGTCGACCCGCTTCCCCATCTTGCGCCAATCGAGCGTGCCGAACAGAACGCGGGTCCAGCCGTCGGCCCAGTAGCGCTCGTTCACGCGTTTGCCGTTTTCGTCGTAGAAGCGCACGTATATGTTCGCGCGGTCGGCTTGCTCGCGGTTCCTCTTGAGGTCCTTCGTTTTCATCTCGGCCGCGAACCACAGCCGGTGTCCCGGGATGACGGGTTGGCGCTGCGCGAGGACCATCCACCTGTCCGAGTCGAACGCGCCGCGCAGGTAGAACGAAAAGGAGCCGCTCCGCTTCTCGGTGCCCGAACGGCCGAAGAGGTTGGACTTGTTGCCGTCCCCCTCGAAATGCTCGAGCGTCCAGCCTTTCGGAACGGCGCCGTCCCACGTCTCGAAGGACGGATTTTCCACGAGATTGACGTTGAGGGGAATCGAAGGGACGGGCTTCCGTTCCTCTTCCTTCTTTCCTCCGCAGCCCGCGGCATACGCCGCGATCGCCGCCGCAGCCGCCAACGCCAGCAAACGTTTCGTCATTCGAATCTCCTCATCGACCGGACCGCCGCGGCCGCCGGGCCCCCGCGGCCCCGCAGCGCGTGCGTCCTTTCGCGGCCTTGCCGCCCGTTTCGTGTTTCGCGTCCTTTTTCGCGTTTCGATCCTTGCCGAACTCGTGCCACACCAGGGCCATCTCGAGGAGACGGTCCTGAACGACGCGATGCACCGTGCCCTTCGGGTACGTTCCCCGCGTCGACGGCTTGCCGGCGGGAACACCGGCGAGGATCGCGATCCCTTCGTCGACGGTGCGCACGGGATAGACGTGGAATTTCCCCCGCGAAACCGCTTCCACGACCTCTTCGTCGAGCATGAGATCGCCGACGTTCCGCTCGGGGATTATCACGCCCTCGGATCCGGCGAGGCCCCGCGACTTGCACACGCGGTAGAACCCCTCGATCTTCTCGTTCACGCCGCCGATCGGCTGTATCTCGCCTTTCTGATTGATCGATCCCGTCACCGCGATATCCTGACGCAGCGGCAGATCGCCGATGCTCGAGAGGATCGCGTACAGCTCCGCGGAGGAGGCGCTGTCTCCGTCGACCCCGCCGTAACTCTGCTCGAAACAGAGGCTCGCGCTCATCGCCAGCGGGTGCGCCTCGCCGTACTTTCCGCGGAAATACCCCGCGAGGATGAGCACGCCCTTGTTATGCGTGCGTCCGCTGAGATCCGATTCGCGCTCGATGTTGATGACGCCCGCGTTTCCGATCGCGGTGCGCGCCGTGATGCGCGACGGCCTGCCGAACAGGTAGTCGCCGAGATCGTACACGGAGAGGCCGTTGACCTGCCCGACGACGCGTCCCGCGGTGTCGATGATGAGCGTGCCCTCGTCGATGTGCTCTTGAATCTTGTCCTCGATCAGATTCACCCGCTCGATGCGCAGGCGGATCGCCGCGCGGACGTCCTCGTCGCGGACGCCGGCGTTTCCGTTCCCCCGGGCGATGTATTCCGCCTCGCGGATGACGTCCGCGATCTCGCTGAAGCGCGTCGAGAGCTTGTTCTGGCGTCCGGCGAGCCGCACGCCGTACTCGACGAGAGCGCACACGCCGCTGCGGTCGAATGGCTTGAGGCGCTCCTTGTCGGCGAGCGCCCGCACGAACCCCGCGTACTGCTTGATCACCGAAGCGCTGCTTTTCACTTCGTGGTCGAACTCCGCCTTGATCTTGAAGATCTTCCGGAAATCCTCGTCGAGCTGATAGAGAAGGTAGTAGAGGTAGTCGTCGCCGATGAGGACGATCTTCACCTTGAGCTTCATCGGCTCCGGTTTCAGCGTCGACGATCCCATGAAGCTCCACGGATCGTAGCTCTGGATGACGGCCTCGCTGCTTTTGAGCGTCCGCTTGAGGCTCTGCCACACGCCGGGCTCGATGAGCACGTCGAGCGCGTTGAGGACGAGATGGCCGCCGTTCGCCCGGTGGAACGATCCCGCCCTGATGTTCATGTGGTCCGTCCGCGAGACGCCGCCGAGGACGAGGTCGCGCTCGATCGCGCCGAAGAGGTTACGGAAGTTCGGAAAGTTCTCGATGACGACGGGCGGCGCCTTCGTCTCGGAGTTGTCGACGACGACGTTCACGCGGAACTCGCGGAACGGATCCTCGCGCTCTCCCGGCTCCGCGGCCTGCGCCTGCTGCCCCTGCTGTCCTTCCTCCTCGGACGAGCGGAACAGATCGAGCTTGTGCATGAGGGCCGCCTCGACGTCCTCGAGCTCGCGCGAGAGCTCGTCGTTCCGGTACTTCCGGTCGATCTCCTGAATGAGATCGCGGATGACCGGCTCCACCGTCTCCCGGTCGAGCTTCTCGAGAAGGCGGTTCGCCTCGCGCTCGAGGTCCTTCACCTTCGCGTACACCTGCTGCATGCGTTCGGCCAGCTTCTCGGCGGATTCCTCGTACGTCTTGATCTTTTCCTTCGGCAGTTTGCCCTCCTCCGCGAGCTTCTCGAGCTGGGGAAGCTGCACGGGGGCGCCGTCGACGACCGGCACGATCTCGGGCTTGACGATGGGGCCGATCTGCATCCGCACCATCGCGAAGCCCTCTCCCGCGATCTCTTTCTCGAATCCGCCGATGATGTCCTTCTGCTTCGCTTGAACATCCTCGATGAGCTTCTTGCGGCGCTCCTTGTAGTATTCGCTCTGGAAGACGGAAGGGATCTTCGTCATGAGCTCCGTCATGAGCCTGTTCATATCGGCGTGGAGCTCGTTCCCCTGTCCCGCCGCGAGCTCGATGCACCTCGGCATCATGGCGTTGCGGAAATTGTTCATGTAGCAGACGTCCGGCGGGATCGGCCCCTTCTTCTCGAGCCGCTCGAGGAGATGCTTGATCGTCGTCGTCCGTCCGGTCCCGGCGAGCCCAGTGATGAAGATGTTGTATCCGCGGTGCTCGAGCTTGAGTCCCGTCTTGATCGCCGCGAGCGCGCGGTCCTGGCCGATGATGTCCTGACACGGCTTGATGTCGGCGGTCGTCCGGAAATCGAAGGTTTTCGCCGCGCACCGCCAGCGAAGCTTCGCCGGCGGGAGCTCGCGCGCACGCACCGCTTTTTTCATGTCGCATCCTCCGCCGTTCGAGGGGACCCGGCACAACTTCTTGTCGTTCGAACCGTTACAGGGGCAGAGAACATGAGGCCGGCATGCGCCGGACCCATGCTAAGGATAGCCGTTTTGCGCTCATGCGTCAAGGAGGCACTGGCGCCGCGCCGCCGTGGACAGGGCGTTTCGACGATGCTATAGTGGCGCGCGACGCCGCGCCGCGAGTCCCATCCGCACGGAGGTGTTCGCATGACGACGAAACGATCCGTTCTCTTCATCTGCACCGGCAACGTCGCGCGCAGCCAGATGGCCGAGGCCCTGCTCCGCGCCTCCGCCGGAGACCGATTCGAGGTCCGGAGCGCCGGCTCGCGTCCCGGCGCCGCCGTCAATCCGCTCGTCGTCTCGGCGATGCGCGAAATCGGCGTCGACCTCTCCGGAACCGTCCCGAAGGGGTTCGACGCCGTCGCCGGGATGCGTTTCGATTTCGTCGTCACGCTCTGCGACAGCGCCCGCGACGAGTGCCCGTTCTTTCCCGGGCATCCCGTCGCCGAGCACTGGAGCCTCGAGGATCCGTCCCGGCTCGCCGGGACGGACGAAGAGCGCCTCGCCGGCGTGCGCCGGATCAGGGACGACATTCGGCGGAGGATCGGTGAGTTCGTGGAGCGCGTCCGCTAGAGCCGCTTCACGACGACGGCGGTCGCGTCGTCGCGCCATTTTTCGTTCGCGCCGTAATGGTACGCGCGGATGAATATTTCGTCGACGATGCCGAGCGCCGGCCGGTCCCGGTATTCCCGCACCGTTTCGACGAGCCGCTTCGTGTCGAACGGCTCGCCGCCCGGATCCTCCCGCTCGACGAGGCCGTCCGTGTACAGGACCATGATGTCGCCCCGTTCGATGAACGCGAACCCCCGCCTGAAAACGGCGTCGGGAACCGGCCCGAGAATGGTGCCGCCGGTCGAAAGCTCCTCGATGCCGCGCTCCTTGAAGAGGAGCGGCGGGTTGTGGCCCGCGTTGACGTAGACGAAGGTGCCGTTCCGCTCGAGCTCGCCGAACACGAGCGAAATGAAGCGCGTCGACAAGGTGCTCGCGTTGATGACGCGGTTGAGCTTGGCGAGCAGACCCGAGATCTTGAACTCGCGCTCCGCCCCCATGCGGAGCCCGGTGAGAACGTCGCGGGCGAGAAGCGCGGCGGGCAATCCGTGCCCCGAGGCGTCCCCGATCGCGAGTCCGATCACCTCCGGATCGTAGGCGATATAATCGTACAGATCGCCGCCGACGATATCGGCCGGTAGGGAGCGGCCCGCGATGTCGTACCCCTCGAAGACCGGGTCGCTCTTCGGCAGGAGGCTCTTCTGGATCTCCTGCGCTTCCTGAAACACCGCGCCGACGCGGCGGGAGGTGCGGATGTAGTTGAGCGTGTTCCTGATCGCGTTGAGCGAGAGCTCGAGGATCTCGCGCTCCCAGCCGCTTTCGAGCCGGAAGGCCATGAGAAACTGGTTCTCCTCGCCGATGACGACGCCGACGCTGCTCGCGCCCCACGGCGGCGTCGTTCCGTCGGCGAAGATGTAGCTTTTGTGATGAACGACGAGCTGCACCGCATCGTCGGCGCGGAGGAACGTATCGGGCCAGCTGTCGCCGAGATCGCCGACGGGGCCCTTCACCTTGTGGTACGCGCCGCCCTTCATCCGGTAGAGCGAGCCGCTCTTGATCCGGAGATCGGGCGCGAACCGGTTCATGATCTCGTCGAGCACGAGCACGTTGAGATCCTTCGCGCTCGTCCTGCCGATCTCGGAGAGGAGCGCGTCGAACTTCCGGTAGAACGCTTTCGGCTGGAATTCTTTCGCATCCACGGCGTACGCCCTTGTATAAGCCTTCGGTACGGAGGGGAAGATACGCGAAGCTCCGGGCGCTGTCCACCGGTGATTTCCTCCGGCGCGGCGTCCGCCGCGGCGGAGCGCGGGACCGCGCCGGAGCCCCGGACGTCGCGGCGAGAATCTCCTTTTCCCGCTCCGGCCGGCCCGGTATAATGGCGCCCGGGGCGAGGGCGCGCTCGAACGCTCCTCGCCCGAGAAAGGGCGGTGCCGCGCATGATCGACAGACGCCGTTTCATACTTACGCTCGCGGCGGGCGCCGCGGGGATGCTCGTTTCGAAGGGACGAGGCCGCGCGTCGGCGGCTCCGAGAACGGACAAGCCCTCGATCGCCACGCCTCCCCCGAAGCACGAATTGGCCGTCGTTCACGGCACGAACCCCGATCTCGCCGTCCGCAAGGCCGTCGAGCTCGTCGGCGGCATGCCGTCGTTCGTGTCGCGGGGGGACGTCGTCCTCGTGAAACCGAACATCGGCTGGGACCGCACGCCCGAGCAGGCGGCGACGACGAACCCCGCCGTCGTCGCGGCTCTCGTCGCGATGGCGCTCGAGGCGGGCGCCAAGAAGGTGATCGTCGCCGACAACACCTGCAACGACGCGAGACGCTCCTACGTGCGCAGCGGCATCGGCGAGGCCGCGAAAGCCGCCGGCGCCGACGTCGTGCACATGGAGGACCGCCATTTCGTCAAAACGAACCTCAAGGGCGAAGTGCTCAAGGACTGGCTCTGCTACCGCGGCGCGCTCGACGCCGACAAAATCATCAACGTCCCGATCGCGAAGCATCACGGCCTCTCCCGCGTCACCCTCTCCATGAAGAACCTCATGGGGGTCGTCGGCGGCGCGCGGAACCTCCTCCACCAGCGGCTCGCGGAGAGCGTCGTCGATCTCGCGGCCTACTTCAGGCCGCAGCTCACCGTGCTCGACGCGGTGCGTATTCTCAAGGCGAACGGCCCGCAGGGGGGCAGCACGAAGGACGTGGAGCGGCTCGACACGGTGGCCGCGAGCGCCGATCCGGTGCGCGTCGACGCCTTCGGCGTCACGCTCTTCGGCATCGACCCGGCGGATTTCCGCCCGATCTCCCTCGGGGAGAAACGCGGCCTCGGCACGGGCGACTTCAGGGGCGCGGGATTCGTCGAGGTCAACGTCGGGTAGCGCGCGATGAAGAACCTCCGCAGAGCGTCGCAGATCCTGTTTTTCCTCCTCTTCGTCTACCTCTTCGTCCAAACGGAGTACAAGGGGCGGAACGAGCTCGGCCTCCCCGTGCGCCTCTTCCTCGATTTCGATCCGCTCGTGGCGCTCAGCTCGCTCCTCGCCTCGCACGCCGTCCGCGCGATCTTCCTCCTCTCGCTCGTCACGGTCGCGATCACGGCGGTGCTCGGACGCTTCTTCTGCGGATGGGTCTGCCCGCTCGGAACGATCCACACGCTCGTCGGCCGGTTCCGGATGCGCTCGCTGAAACCCGGGCGCAACGAGGGCCGCTTCCCGCGCCTTCGGCCCGTGAAATACTTCGTCCTCGTCTTCGTTCTCGTCGCCGCGGTCTTCGGCTGGAACGCGGCGGGCTTCCTCGATCCGATATCGCTCACGATCCGCTCGCTCGCGATCGGATACAATCCGGCGGTCAACAAGATGGTCCGCTCGTTTTTCGAGTTCGCGTACGCGCTCGACATCCCGCGCGTGAGCCCCGCCGTGGACGGTCTCTACTCGGCGATGGTCGGGACGGTGCTCGCCTTCGAGCAGCCGATCTTCCGCCAGACGCTGTTCATCGCGTCCCTCTTCACGGTCATCCTCGGTTTGAACCTCCTCGCGCCGCGGTTCTGGTGCCGCTACCTGTGCCCGCTCGGCGCGCTGCTCGGGCTCGTCGGCGCGCGGCAGATCGGCGCGCGCGTCGCGAACGACGCGTCGAAATGCATCTCATGCCGCAAGTGCCTCGTCGCGTGCCAGGGCGACGCGACCCCGTTCCCGTCGGGAAGATGGGCGAGCCGCGAATGCCTCGTCTGCTGGAACTGCCGGGACGTGTGTCCGGCGGACGCGATTTCGATCCGGCCGACGACGGCGCGCACGGGCGACGGCAACGTCGATCTCGAACGCAGGTGGCTTCTGGCGAGCGGGGCCGGGGCGATCCTCGCGGTGCCGGTGCTCGCCTCGGGCGTCCAGCGGAAGCGAACCGATCCGCTCCTTATCCGGCCGCCCGGCGCCCTCCCCGAGCGCGATTTTCTCAGGCGATGCGTCAAGTGCGGCGAGTGCATGAAGGTGTGTCTCACGAACGGGCTGCATCCGACCTTCCTCGAGGCGGGGCTCGAGGGGCTCTGGACCCCCGTGCTCGTTCCGCGGCTCGGCTACTGCGAATACAACTGCAACCTCTGCTCGCAGGTCTGCCCGACCGGCGCCATCCGCCCCGTGTCGGTGGAGGAAAAGCACGAGATCCGCATCGGCCTCGCTTTCTTCGACACGAACCGGTGCATCCCCTACGCCTTCGGACGGAACTGCATCGTCTGCGAGGAGCACTGCCCGACGCCGGAAAAGGCGATCGTCTTCGTCGAGGAAGAGGCGCTCGACGCGGACGGAAACGCGTTCATCCTCAAGAAGCCCGTGGTGAACCCCGATCTCTGCATCGGCTGCGGGGTGTGCGAGGCGAAGTGCCCCGTCCTCGACCTGCCCGCGATCCGCGTATCGGCGATCAACGAGAGCCGCTCCGAGCGGAGCCGGTTGTTCCTGAACATTTAACGGAAGCGCCGGGGACCGGCCGCCGCGAAGCGCGCCGCGTCAGTCGAGAAGCGCTTTGACGTGCTCCTCGGCCGAATCGGCGAGCGCGACGAGATCGTAGCCGCCCTCGAGCATCGAAACGATCCTCCCGCCGCAGTGGCGTCCGGCGAGCTCGCGGAGCAAGGCGGTCATCCGTCCGTAGGCGGAGGTCGTGAGAAGGGTGCCGGAGAGCGGATCCTCGGCGTGGCCGTCGAAACCGGCCGAGACGAGGATGAACGCGGGCCTGAACTCGTCGATCGCGGGGACGACGCGGTCGCGGAACGCGAGGAGATACTCTCGGTCGCCGGCGCCGGCGCCCATGGGAAGATTGATCGTGAATCCCTCTCCGCGGCCCGACCCGACGGTGCCGGCGTCGCCGGTGCCCGGGTAGTGCGGATACTGGTGGAGGCTCACGTAAAGCACGCGGTCGTCCTCGAGAAACATCCGCTCGGTGCCGTTTCCGTGGTGCACGTCCCAGTCGACGACGACGACGCGCGGCAGGTTCTCCTTCTCGACGAGGTACGCCGCGGCGACGGCGATATTGTTGAAAATACAGAACCCCATCGCCCGGTTTCGCTCCGCGTGATGCCCGGGCGGCCTGACGCAGCAGAACGCGGAGCGGATCGTCCCGTCGAGCACGAGCCGCGCGGCCTGAACGCCCGCCCCCGCGGCGAGAAGCGCCGCGCGCGGGGAGGACTTCGTCGCGACCGTATCCCCCCAGTCGAGAACGACGGCCTCCTCGATCTCGAGCGAAAGGATGCCCCGCACGTAGTCGGGGTCGTGCACGAGGGCGAGCAGCTCCTCGTCCGCCGGTTCCGCCTCGATGAAGGAAAGCCGCGGCGCGGCTGCGCTCCTGCGCAGACGCCGCATGATCGCCTCGTACCGCCCGGGGCTCTCCGGATGCGTGTATCCGGCGAGGTGCTCGGCGAAGAGATCGTGGTGCACGATGCCGACGGTCATGGCTCCTCCCTGATACGGCCCGTCATCGGCACGAACCGCACGCCGATGAGCTCCCGTCTCTCGATCCGTTCCCCACGCCTCGTCACGAGGAGCAGGTGTTGCTCGTACGCGCCGACCGGCGCGATCATCCGGCCGCCGTCCGCGAGCTGGGCGACGAGCGCGTCGGGCGTCCGCTCGGGCGCCGCGGTGACCATGATCGCGTCGAAGGGGGCCGCCTCGGGCCAGCCGAGCGATCCGTCGCCGGTCCGGAATCGCACGTTCGCGTACCCTTGCCCGCGGAGACGGGTCTCGGCCGTCCGCGCGAGCTCCTCGACGATTTCGATCGTGAACACCTCGGCCGCGAGCTCGGCGAGCACGGCGGTCTGGTAACCGCTCCCCGTGCCGATCTCGAGCACGCGATCCCTCGGCTCGATCGCGAGCATCTCCGTCATGTAGGCGACGATGTACGGCTGGGATATCGTTTGACCGCAGCCGATCGGAAGCGGTCCGTCGTGGAAGGCGCTTTCGACGTCGTCGGCGCCCACGTAGACTTCGCGCGGCACCCTGCGCATCGCCTCGAGCACGCGCTCGTCGCGGACGCCGCGACGCTCGATCTGCGTCCTCACCATCTCTTCGCGCCGCTTCCGGCCGCCCTCGGGCGGACTCCAGGCCATCCCGATCTCCCCCTCCCCATTCCACCGCGACGCCCGCGGACGCCTCCCGCGCGACGCGCGCGGCGATTACGAGCCGAGCGCCTCGCGGACGAGCCGCTC
>JAGUZZ010000182.1:0-3679 GCA_020060525.1 bacterium
AAACAAGAGAACGACCCGTTTCATAACGGCCACCCCCTCCTAGAGCGGATTATCGGACGGAATATCGCCGGAAACATGCATATTTCTCAATGTGATGCGAAATAATAGCACTCGGCATCTCCTCCGCTTGCGCGTCGGACGGCAAAGCCACAGAGAAGGCGGAAGTTATACAACCCCTAGGAATATTGCTTGGATTACCGGACGATTATACCGCAAGGCGGAACAATTGTAAACAAATGTTTACACCCGTGAGAATGCCGGCTCCCGCATGAACTTCCCCGGATCCCGTCCTCGCGGGCGGCCCCACGAAAAAAGCCGGGCGGGATTTCCGGTATCCCGCCCGGCCTCGCGTTCGAACCCTTGGGGGCCCCGGGGCGCCCTACTGCGCCACGCGGAGAGTCTACCTCACGTTGTCGCGGGGGATCGCTTCGTGCTTCGGCCACGGCCGCGGTTCCTCCGCGATCTTTTTCGCGAGGACCTCTATCCCTTTCATGAGCTGGGCGTCGTAGCCGCGCGCCATCTCGGCCGGATGGAGCTCGACCTCGACGTCCGGCGTAACGCCGGTGTTTTCGACCACCCATTTTCCGCTCGGATCGTAGATCCGGTAATCGGGCGCGGTGAGCCCGCCGCCGTCGACGAGATCGATGAACATCGAAACGCCGACGAGACCGCCCCACGAGCGCGTTCCGATGACGGGACCGAGCCCGAGAAGCTGGAACTCGAACGGCAGCTCGTCCCCGCCCGAGCCGGCCTGCCGGTTCGTGAGGCAGGCGAGGTGCGCCGTAACCGCGAAGAACGGACTCGTCTGGTCGTGCGAATGGCGGCGGGTCCAGTACCCCGTGATCGGTCGAGTGAGCCGCTGGAGGAAGATCGACGGATCGAGGCCTCCGCCGTTGAAGCGTCCGTCGACGACGATCCCCTGCTTGCGCGTCTGGCTGAGGAAGTACTTCGGGAACTCGCGCGCCGAGCCCGTGTAGGTGTCGGGCAGGTGGATGTAGCCGATCGTTCCGTTCGACTCCTTCTCCACGAGCGCCCGGTTGCTCTCGCACCAGTCGAGGTACCGGAGGGTGTTCTCGCCCGCGAGCGGCTCGACGACGATCTCCCACGCCCCCGCGGCGGACGGCTTGTCGTTCACGAGCAGCGTCGTTTGTTTACCCGCGAGACCCTGAAAGTACGCGTACATCTCCTTGTCCGCCGTTATCTCCCGTCCGTTCACGCGGAGGATATAATCCCCCTCCGCGATCCGGAGCCCCGGACGCACGAGCGGCGGCAGAACCTCCCGCGTCCAGTCGGAAACGCGCAGAATCCTCGAGACGCGGTACCGGTTCGAGGCCGCGTCGACCTCGTAATCGGCGCCGAGCATGCCGACTCCGACCGGCTCCGCCGCGCGGCGCCGGTCTCCTCCGTAAACGTACGTGTGCGACGTGTTGAGCTCGCCGATGAGCTCGCCGATGAGAAACTCGACGTCCTGCCGGCAGGAGGCGTACGGCATGAGGCGGCCGTACTTCTCCCTCATCGCGTTCCAGTCGAGGCCGTGCATGCCGGGTTCGTAGTAGAAATCGCGCTCCATGCGCCAGGCCTCGTTGAAGATCTGCGTCCATTCGGCGCGCGGATCGAGCCACATCGAGAGGTCGCCGAGATCGAGCGGCTCGCCCGGCGTCTCGCGCGCGTCGGAGGAGACGATGCCGACGACCGGTCCCTGCCGGTACGCGATGCTCGACCCGTCGGCCGAGAGGGCGTACGAGTTGACCTCGTCGATGACCTTTTTCTCCTCGCGCTCCTCGACCTCGAACGCGTAGAGGCTCATCGATCCCGGAAGGCGGAACTCGAAGCGGTTGAAATCGCCGTCGGCGCGGTTGAGATAAAAGAGCGCCTTCTCGCCCGCGGCGAGGAAGCGGTAGTTGCCCGCGGGAAGCGGGAGACGCTCGATGCGCTCGGCGATGCCGTCGAAATCGATACGGACGAGGCCGTCGTCCTTCCCGGCGCGCGCTTTCGACTTCGCCGCGCCCTCCTCTTCCGCGGCCGGCTTCCCGGCGGTCTCCTCGTCGCTCCGCGGCGGGAAGAGAGGCCCGGCGTCCTTCTGGAGCGCGAGACAGTAGATCCCCGAGGATTTCTTGTAGACCATCTCCCACTCGAAATCGCAGAAGACGGGATCGAAGCGTCTGTTCGAAACGAAGAAGAGGCGCTTCCCGTCGCGGGAAAACGCCGGATGAAAATCATTGAAGAGACCGTTCGACACGCAGCGCGGCTCCCTCGCGCCGAGGGAATAGACGTAGACCTGCGAGACGAGGTCCGCGTTCATCTTCGAGTACGCGAGATGCCCGCCGTCGGGGGACCAGGCGAAATCGTAGATGTCCTTGGCGTCGAGCGAGACGTCCATGTGCTCGTACTCGGCCTTGTCCACCTTCGTGATCTTCTTCGTCGCGACGTCCACGACATAGAGGGTGAGCGTCTGGTCGGTGAAGGCGATTTTCGAACCGTCGGGCGACCAGCGGAGCGTATGACGGTACCCGTCCCTGCTCGTCGTGAGCCGCTCCACCGTGCCCGCGCCGCCGGCGTCGACGACGTATATCTCGTACTCGCCGCTGCGGTCCGAGAGAAAAGCGATCGATCTTCCGTCCGGCGACCAGACGGCGTCCTTGTCCCGGGAGCCGCTGTCGCGCGTCAGGTTGCGTATGGGACCGTGCTCTTTCGGAACGGTGAAGACCTCTCCCCGCGCGACCACGAGGGCGCGCTTGCCGCTCGGGGATATGTCGACGTCCTGAATGAATCCGGCGACGTCGACGAGCGCCGGCCGAACCTCGGGGGCGTCCGCCCCGATCTCGACGGGCACCTGCCGCGTCCGCTTCGTCGCGACGTCGAGCACCCACAGCGTTCCGCCGAGCTCGTACACGATGCGCCCGTCTCCCTCGCTCGGGCGGCGGACGTCGTACTCGGTATGGCGCGTGAGCTGCTCGATCGCTCCCGAACGCGGGTCGACCGAATAGATGTTGAGAACGCCGTCGCGGTCCGACGAGAAATAGACGGCGTCCCCGATCCACATCGGCAAGCGGTCGGTGCCGTCGAAGTTCGTGATGTTGCGCTTTTCGTCCGTCGAGAAATCGTACAGGAGGACCTCCTGGGCGAGGCCGCCCCGGTAGCGCTTCCACGTGCGGAACTCGCGCTCGTCCTCGTTGTAGGCGATCTTCGATCCGTCGGGAGAGAAGCTCGCGTGAGCGACGTTGTGCAGGATCGTCTCCTCGAGCCCCGTGCCGTCCGGAGAGACGAGATAGAGCTTGGTGAACCTGAAGTGTTTCCGGCCCGAGATGAACATGATCTTGTTCTTCGTCGGATGCCATCCGACGACCCGGTCGTTGTCCGGATGGTACGTGAGCCTCGTGATGGCGCCGCCGCGCGCGTTCATCACGTACACGTCCGCGTTCCCGTCGTACTCGCCGGTGAAGGCGATCATCGAGCCGTCCGGGCTGAACCGCGGGTACCGCTCCTGCCCGTCGTGGATCGTGAGCCGCGTCGCCACGCCGCCGTCCGCGCTCACGGACCAGATATCCTCGCCGTGCACGAACGCGATCGTGTTGCCGGAGATGTCGGGAAACCGCATGAGGGGGCGCGCGTCGGCGGCGCGGGTATCGGTCGCCGGGACCAGAGCGCACAGAACCGCGAGCGCCGCGAGCGCGGCCGC
>JAGUZZ010000143.1:0-3053 GCA_020060525.1 bacterium
GTGTCGGCGTCGCCGTCGAGCCGATGACGAACTACCTCCTCGCGCGCGCCCAGAAGGATCTCAACGACGGCCGGAGCACGGTCGGCGCGATCGTCACGAGCGTCGTCCGCGACCTCTCGAGCCCCGATCTCCGGACGCTCAACCGCGCCGCCCTCACGGGCGGGATCGATTTCTCCCACCGCTGGCGAAACGACGAGTACGCCGTGAACGGACGCATCCTCGGAAGCCGGATCGAGGGGAGCGCCGAGGCGATCGCCGAGGCGCAGACCTCGTCCGCCCGCTACTTCCAGCGTCCGGACGCCGATTACGTCGAGTACGACCCCGCGCGCACATCCCTCGGGGGGTACGCGGCCGTGATCGACGGCGGGCGTTACGGAGGGAAGCGCTGGAATTTCCTCTTCGGTCTCATGTCGCGCTCGCCCGGCTTCGAAGTGAACGATCTCGGGTATATGCAGGAGGCCGACGAGGTGCTCGGCGTCGCGTGGACGGGCTATCGTCTTCCTCAGCCGTGGAAAGCGATGAGAAGCCTCAGTCTAAACTGGAACCTCTATCGCGCCTACAATTACGGCGGCGAGATGATCACGTTCGGGGGCAACATGAACGGTTCCTTCAGCCTCACGAACAACTGGGGAGGCTACGCCGGCGTCGAGCGAAGCGGCGAACGCCTCGGAACCGGCGTCACGCGCGGCGGACCGCTCGTTCTCGTTCCCGGAGGATGGAATTCGTGGTTCGGCGCCTACACCGACGATCGCAGGGCGGTCCGGATCGGCTGCGACGGGGGTCTCAGCCGGAACGACGAGGGTTTCGGCGGATGGTACGCCGAGCCGTACGTGACGATCCGCCCGTCGGGGCGCTTCGAGCTGCGGATCGGCGCCTCGTACTCGACCCGCGAATACGACACCCAGTATCTCGACGAGATCGGCGGAAGCTACGTCGTCGGGCATCTCGACATGGAGGTCATGAGCGTCACGACGCGGCTCAACTACACGGTCACTCCCGAGATGAGCCTCCAGTTTTACGGCATGCCGTTCGTCGCTGCCGGGAGCTACGGCGATTTCCGCGAGGTCGTTTCGCCTCGGTCCGGATCGTACGAGGACCGGTTCGCCCCGTACGACTATCTCGCGGCCGCGGACAGCCCCGATTTCAACTTCAAGGAGATGCGGTCGAACCTCGTGTACCGCTGGGAATGGAGCCCGGGATCGGCGCTCTATCTCGTCTGGTCGCGCGGCGCGACCGATTTCGAGGAGCGCGGGGAGTTCGCGGCGGGAAGGGACTTCGACCGGCTCCTGTCCGCCGCGGGCGACAACACCTTCATGGTCAAGATCAGCAAGTGGTTCAGCATCTGACGCGCCGGCGGCGCGAGGCGGCCGCCGCCACCCGCGGTACGAGCGTTCTCCCGACGACCTCGTCCTCCGAGAAGGAACGCACGAACTCCGAGGCCTTCCGGCACATGGTCTCGTACCGTCCGGGATCGGCGCGAAGCGCGTCGAGCGCTCCGAGCATCTCGGACGGCGAATGAACGGAAACGAGCAGGCCCGTCTCTCCGTCGATGACGATTTCGGGGATCGACCGCCAGCGCGTCGCGACGACGGGGAGCCCCGCCGCGTACGCTTCGAGAATGACCGCCGGATACCCCTCGCTCGGATGGAAGGTCGGCAAAAGGAGCGCGTCGTATTCGCGGGCCGCCCGGATCACGCCGCCCGGCTCGACGACGCCCCGGTACCGCAGGTTCGCGCGACCCGAGATCGTTTCGAGGAAGGCCCGCCGATCGCGCTCGGCGAAGGGGCCGTAGAAGTCGCACGAGCAGTCCTCGCGGGCGCCGATCACCTCGACGATCTCGAATATCCCCTTCTCGCGCTTCATCTGCCCGAAGAAGACGCATTTCCCGGAGAAGCGCCTGCCGGGGCTCGCCGCGGCGGCGCCGGAGGGGATATAGTTCGGCAGAAGCGCCACCCGGCCGGCTGGCAGGCCGGCGCGGTCGACGAGCTCGCGCTCGAGCGCCTTCGTCTCGGCGAACACGCACTCGACCCCCCGCAGCAGCGCGACCGCGGAGCGCCGCCACGGAGAGGAGAGCCGCGCGAGACGTTCGGCGAGATACCCCCCGAACACCTTGACGAAGAGCGGCCGGCGCGCGACCCGGCAGCACAGCATGATCCCGAGCCCGGCCGTGACGACGAAGCGGTTGTTGCCCCACAGCAGGACGACGTCGCTTCGGCGGAGCTTCGAGGCGACGCGCGCCACGATCCGCGCTCCCCGGAGCAGGTCGCCCGGGCCGAGAGGCTCGTCCGGCAGACGGACGCGGTCGCCGGCGGAGGTGTCGACGCAATCGAGGACGATCCCGCCCTCGCTCCAGAAGCGGCTCCGGGACAGGTTGGCGGTGAGAACGGTGTCTCCGCCGACGGGCGGCGGAAAGGGACCGATGAGAAGGGCGCGCGTATGGGCCGTGTGCTCGTTCGACATCGATTCACGATATTGACATATCCGCGGCCGCGGTTCTACAAGTATAACGTCGGGTTCGCGCCGCGATAATGAAAAGAGCCGGATGCCCGTCGGGCATCCGGCTCTCGCTATGCGGGAAACGTTTCGCTCGAGATTTAGAACAGGGACTTTATCGCGCCCCAGCTCGACTCCTCGGTGGCGATCATTTCCGGGCAGATGATCGACGTGAGACCGATCACCTCGATGAGGTTCATGTCGGGATAGCACGACTGACGCGGCAGAGCGGCGCCGCTGCGCGGATCGGCGACGACCTTGAGCGGGGCGTTGACCGTCATGCCGCCGTACCAGAGGCATGCTCCCTCGGGAAGCGTCATGAGCTGCACCGTCGCAAGCAGGTTATAACCGGGATCGAAGCCGTTGAGCGGCGGGAAGTACGTCACGGCGAGGCCGCCGATCGGGTCGCCGAGCGTGAGCGAGCCCTCGGGCACCGACCAGCCGGTCATGACGACGCCCATGGGAAGCTGCACCGCGAACTCGACGCCGGAGGTGAAGCAGTTGAGCGCATGCCCGTAGATGTAAGCCGTCATCGGCTCGAAGGGCTGCGGCGAGTAGTA
>JAGUZZ010000083.1:0-5571 GCA_020060525.1 bacterium
GATGTCGGCGACCTCGAAGCACAGGTGGTGGACGCCGGGGCCCCGCTGGGAGACGAACTTCGAGACGGGGCTGTTCTCGCCGATCCCCTCGAGAAGCTCGATCGTCGTGTTGCCGGTCGAGAGGAAGGCGATTTTGACGCCTCGTTCGGGGACGGTCTTCTCCTCGACGCAGGGGATGCCGAGCGCGCCGCAGAAGATCTTCTTGGCCTCTTCGAGGTTCGGGACGGCGACGCCGATGTGATCGATCGCCTCGAGTCTGCGATTCACCGCGGTACCTCCGTGAATAAACGGGCCGATCGTGAAGACGCGCGCGGCGCGCCTACGCCGTCGCGCCGGGCGCGTACCGGCCGAAGGCCGTCTCGAGCGCGGCCGAAATCTCGCCGAGCGTGCAGCGCTCTTTCACCGCCGAAACGATGAGCGGCATGAGGTTCCCGTTCGAGCGCGCCGCTCGCGAGAGATCCCGCAGGAGCCCGGCGGCGCGCTCTCCGTCGCGCTCCCGGCGGAGCGTCTCGAGGCGGGAGCGCTGCCTGTCCGCCACGGCGGGATCGATCCGGAAGAGCCCGCTGCGCGGCCGCCCGGCGTCCGCGAACCGGTTGACCCCGACGACGCCGATAGAGCCTTCCTCGATCCCTTTCTGGTAGCGGTAGGCGCTTCGCTCGATCTCGCGCTGCGGGAACCGCGCCTCGATCGCGGCGATCATTCCTCCCATCTCTTCGATCGTCTTCATGAGCGCGATCGTGCGCGATTCGATCTCTCCGGTGAGACGCTCGACGAACCACGAACCGCCGACCGGATCGACGGTGTCGCAGACGCCCGACTCCTCGGCGATCACCTGCTGCGTGCGCAGCGCCGTGAGCGCGGCTTCCTCGGAAGGGAGGTTGAGCGCCTCGTCCTTCGAGTTCGTGTGGAGGGACTGCGTGCCGCCGAGAACCGCCGCGAGCGCCTGAAGCGTCACGCGGATGACGTTGTTCTCGTATTGCTGGGCCGTCAGGGTGCAGCCGGCCGTTTGCGTGTGGAAGCGCAGCAGCATCGATCTCTCGCTTTTCGCGCCGAACCGCTCCTTCATGATCCGGGCCCAGAGACGCCGCGCGGCGCGGAACTTCGCGATCTCCTCGAACAGGTTGTTGTGAACGCCGAAGAAGAAGGACAGTCGGGGGGCGAAATCGTCGACCGGAAGCCCCGCCGCGACCGCAGCCTCGACGTAGGCGACGGCGTCGGCCAGCGTGAAGGCGATCTCCTGCACGGCGGTCGAGCCGGCCTCGCGGATGTGGTAGCCGCTGATGCTGATCGTGTTCCACGCGGGCGTGTGGGACTTGCACCAGGCGAAGACGTCGGTCACGAGCCGCATGGAGGGCGCGGGGGGGTAGATGTACGTTCCCCGCGCGTAGTACTCCTTGAGGATGTCGTTCTGTATCGTTCCCGAGATCTTCGAAAGGGGGACCCCCGTCTCCTCCGCGAGGGCGGCGTACATGGCGAGCAGGATCGCCGCCGTGGCGTTGATCGTCATGGACGTGCTCACGCGATCGAGAGGGATGTCCTTCATCAAGACCCTGAAGTCGTCGATGGAATCGATTGCGACTCCGACTCTTCCGACCTCGCCGGCAGCCATCGGATGGTCCGAGTCGTACCCCATCTGCGTCGGCAGATCGAAGGCGACGGAGAGCCCCGTCTGGCCGCGCTCGAGGAGATACCGGAACCGCGCGTTCGTCTCCTCGGCCGAGCCGAAGCCCGCGTACTGGCGCATCGTCCAGAACTTTCCGCGGAACATGTTCGGATAGACCCCTCTCGTGAAAGGGTACGCTCCCGGAAAGCCGATCTCTTCCCCGTAGCGCTCCTCGGGGAAGTCGAGAGGGGAGTAGAGGGGTTCGATCCCTATTCCGGAGGAGGTCTCGAAGGCGGGGCTCCGCTCGCCTCCCTTGGCGCGGAACGGCTCGTAGGCGCGTTCGCGCCAGGCGCGGAATCGTTCGCCGAGGTCGTCTTTCATCGCGGCACCGCTTCTAGAGCGGGATATTCCCGTGTTTTTTCGGCGGCAGTTGCTGCCGTTTGTTGATGAGGTTCTCGAGCGCGTGGATGATCATCGGCCGGGTGTTTTCCGGCATGATGACGTCGTCGAGATAGCCGAAGCTCGCGGCGATGTACGGATTCGCGAACTTCTCCGTGTACATGTCGATGTATTTCTGGAGCTCCGCGTCGGGGTCCTTGGAGGCCGCGATCTCCTTCCGGTAGAGGATATTGACCGCGCCCTCTGCCCCCATGACGGCGATTTCGGCCGTCGGCCAGGCGATGTTGTAGTCGCCGCGGATGTGCTTGCTCGACATGACGCAGTACGCTCCGCCGTACGCCTTGCGCGTGATGATCGTCAACTTCGGTACGGTCGCCTCGCAGTAGGCGAAGATGAGCTTGGCGCCGTGGCGGATGATGCCGCCCCACTCCTGGTTCGTTCCCGGGAGGAAGCCCGGAACGTCCTCGAAGGTGATGAGGGGGATGTTGAAGGCGTCGCAGAACCGGATGAACCGGGCGCCCTTGATCGAGCTGTCGATGTCGAGCACGCCCGCCATGTGGAGCGGCTGATTCGCGACGATGCCGACGACGTGGCCGTTCAGCCGCGCGAAGCCCACGACGATGTTCTTCGCCCAGAGAGGCTGGACCTCGAAGAAGGAGCCGTTGTCGACGACGAGGTGGACGACGTCGACGATGTCGTACGGCTGCCGGGGATCGTCGGGGACGATGTCGTTGAGCTTCGGTTCGCGGCGCCCGGGATCGTCGGTGGGGGGCGCGTACGGCGGGTCCTCGAGGTTGTTCTGCGGGAGGAAGGAGAGGAGCTCCTTGATCATGTTGATGCAGTTCTCGTCGTTTTCGGCGACGAAGTGCGCGACGCCGCTCTTGCTGTTGTGCGTGAGCGCTCCGCCGAGCTCCTCGAAGGTCACGTCCTCGTGCGTGACTTTCTTGATGACGTTCGGACCGGTGATGAACATGTGGCTCGTGTCCTTCACCATGAAAATGAAATCGGTGATCGCGGGTGAATAGACGGCCCCGCCGGCGCACGGCCCCATGATCGCGGATATCTGCGGAACGACCCCCGAGGAGAGGGTGTTGCGGAGAAATATATCGGCGTAGCCGCCGAGGCTCGCGACGCCTTCCTGAATGCGGGCGCCGCCGCTGTCGCAGAGCCCGACGACCGGGGCGCCGTTTTCCATCGCCATGTCGAGCAGACGGGTGATCTTTCCCGCGTTGGCCTCGCTGAGGGAGCCGCCGAAGACCGTGAAATCCTGCGCGAAGGCGAAGATGTTGCGCCCGTTCACGAGGCCGTGGCCGCACACGACGCCTTCGCCGACGATCTTCTGATCCTCCATGCCGGGCCACGTCGACCGGTGCGTCACGAAGACGCCGAGCTCCTGAAACGTGCCCTCGTCGAAGAGCATGTGGATCCGCTCGCGGGCGGTGAGACGCCCCGATTCGTGGATCTTCTGCATTCGATCGACGCCCCCGCCGAGGAGCGCCTGCTCGCGATGCTTCGCGAGGACTTCGAACTTCTCTTTCTTGGATTGCACGGAATATACCTCCTCGGCGGGCCAGGCCCCGCCGGTCCGCTCCGCGTCCGCGCGGGCCTGTCCGCATATTCGGGCATTCTACCGCACGCGCCGCGCGGGGGTCAATCGCAATGTGCCGAAAGGCGTTGTACGGGTCTCCGGCAGCGTGTATCATGGTCCTCATCGGCCTTGCGGGGCCGGGTCGAACGATGCATTGTATACAAGGAGGTAGTGAAATGGTCTGTCGCGTCCGCTCTCTTGCAGTCGTCGCCGCCGCGGCCGTTCTCGTATGTTTCTCGTGCGCGAAGAAGGAAAAGCAGGCCGAATCCGGCGCCGCCGGTTCGGCGGCCGGCGACTCGACGATCAAGTACGTCTCCGACGAGGTGAGCTTCGGCGCGTTTTTCGACGCCGAGGGAACCAAGCGAACGATCGCGCTCAAAGGCGCGAAGGAGACGAAGCTCTACATCGTCGTCTCCTTTCCGGCGACGCTGCAGATAGGCGCCGTCGAATGGCGTCTCGTGCTGCCCGAGGGCGTCACGATCGAATACGACAAATTCTACGAGAAACGGGCGGCGCTGCTCGGAACCTTCGAGCACGGCATCAGCGAGACCTTCCCCTGCATCCCGGGGCCGAAGCTCGTGCTGCACGAGCTCGTGCTGAAGGTGCCGTCCGGGATCGAGAACGGCGAAATCAGCATCATGCCGAGCCACACCGGAAACATTCTCGGCGTGGCGACCTGTGACGAGAATTTTCCCATCGTAGAGGCGTCCGCGTACAAGGCGATCATCAATCCCGCGGACTGACGCGCGGCGCGAAGCGCGCGCCGTGAACGACGGGTGATGAATTGAAAGCTCGCATCCTCGCGCTCGCGATCCCGCTCGTCGCGCTCGCCGCATGGCCCGGCGCGCGAAGCGGCGTCGTGTCGCCGCGCGGCGGAGGGCCGTATCCCGAGGCGTACCGGGAGGTCATGGCGCGCCGCAAGGGCGCCTTCACCCTCGGGCGCGCCTGGATCGATCGTCTCGAGCGCCAGCGAAGGGGGGACGGACGCTTCCGCGAGGTCCTCTCCTCGGCGGAGACGCCGCTCCTTTCGCCGCAGCGCGCCCTCGCCGGCCGGCTCGGCATCCCCGTCGTTCTCGGGACCTACGCCGAAATAACGACCCCCCCCGTCACGAACGTCGCCGTCGACAGGCTGCTCTTCACCGGGCCGTGGACCCCCGGCACGATGACGCAGTACTGGAGCGAAGTGTCGTTCGGTCTCCTCGAGGTCGGGGGAGCCGTGTACGACTGGGTGCAGCTCGCGCAGAACGAGACGTACTACACCGGGGGGATCTACCAAGGGCTCTATCCCGGCCAGTCCCGCACGGGAGAGCTGATACGTGAGATCCTCGACGCCCGCGACGCCGCGGTCGATTTCGGCGCCTACGACAACGACGGACCCGACGGCGTTCCGAACTCGGGCGACGACGACGGATACGTCGACGTGCTTCTCGTCGTTCATCCGACCTACGGCGCCGAGTGCGACAACACCGCCCACATGTGGTCCCATTCGTGGCGGTACTCGTCCTGGCCCGAGTCGGGAGGCCAGCCCTACCGCACGAACGATCCCGCGGCGGGCGGCGGCACGGTGCGGATCGACGATTACATCATCGTGCCGGCGCTCTCCTGCACGACCGGGATGATCGAGATCGGCGTCATCTGCCACGAGGTCGGGCATGCGATCGGGCTGCCGGATCTCTACGACTACAACGGAGGGGGCAACGGCATCGGCTACTGGGGGCTCATGGGCGCCGGAAACTGGAACACGCCCTCGTCGCCGGCGCATCCCGACGCCTGGTGCCGCGAGCAGCTCGGGTGGCTGAATCCGGTCGAGATCGACTGGAGGCCGCGCGGCGTCTCGCTGCGGCCCGTGGAAACGAACGCCGACGCCGTGAAGCTTCCCCTGCCCACGAGACGGTTCGCCCGGAGAGAATACGCCACCGGCGTCACGGGGCTCGTCTGCGGTTATCTGGGCGCCGAGGCGGTCGAGCGCGGCTGGCCGGGC
>JAGUZZ010000156.1:0-3121 GCA_020060525.1 bacterium
CTCGCCTACCGGCTCGGCGGTGCGCCGGCCCTCGGGGCGATCGCTCAGGAAGGGCCGATCTCCGACGTCGCGCTCACCTTCTACGCGGCCGCCGCGGCGTGGCTCGTCCTCGGCGGCTTCGTCGTGCTGCTCGCGCTCGGGCGCATCGATTCCGGAAACGCCTTGACGGCGGCGTGCTTTCTCGCCGTGAGCCTTCTCTACGTCGGCTTCATCCGCGAGCGTGTGCGCTACGGCGACGTGGGCGATTACGTGAACGCGGCGCGGAGCCTCGTCAAGGGCGAGCATCTTCCGGCGAGGTATCTCTACCCGCCCCTCTGGGCCACGCTGCTGCGCGGCCTCGTGCGGCACGGAACCCGGGCCGTCTTCGACGTCCTGTGGATACTGAACCTTCTCTCGCTCTTCACGCTCTTCTTCCTGCTCCGCGCCACGATGCGGCGCTACGGATTCTCCGACCGCCTCGCGTCCCTCGCGACGGCGGGATTTCTCCTCGTGAACGTTCCCGTCGTACGCACGCTCGGCTACGTGCAGGTCAATTTTCACACCCTCAACCTCATGCTCGCCGCCCTCCTCCTGTACCGCCGGTCGGCGGCCCTCTCGGCGCTCGCCCTCGCGCTGGCGGCGCACCTCAAGGTCTCGCCGCTCGCGCTCGTCGCCGCCTTCGTCATAGCCCGAGACTACCGGTGGCTCGCGTGGTTCGCGATCTCGGCGGCGGCGATCGCGGGTTGGACCGTCGCCGAAAACGGCGTGTACCCGTACCGCGATTTCATCGCGAACGCGGCGGGCGTCTGGAGCCGCGACTATCCGAGCTACCGGCAATTTTCCGTCGATTCGCTCGTTCAGGCTGTCGTCGCCCTGTTCGACCGCGGGTACGCGCTCATGCCGTTCGTCGTCTTTCCGCTCAAGGCCGTCGTCGCCGCCGCGGGGATCGCCGCCGCGCTCGCGCACCGCGCCCGCCGCGCGTTCGCGGACGCGGCTGGAGCGGAAGGGACGGTGCTGAACGCCGCGCCGGCGCTGTTCGTCCTCATGGTGCTGCTCCAGCCGATCGCCTGGCCGCATCACTGCGTGTTTCTCGCCGTGCCGTTCCTCGCGCTCGCGAAGCGCCTCGAGACGGAGACGGAGTGGATCCTCTTCGGCGCGGGGTATTTCCTCGTCTTTCTCATGCCGGTGCACGATTTCTTCCCCTGGTCGTACGGCCGGCTCGCGGCGCTGCTGCTGTGGCTGCCGTTTTCGACGTCGCTGTCCCGGCGGCGGGAGGAGGGGAGGCTGTTCGCCCGCGCGAACGCGTGGACGGCCCGCGCCGCGTTCCGGCCCGGGCCGGCGGAGGAGCCGTGATCGCGCCCGCGGCGTCCATTTGACCCTTGAACGGGACGGGCTTCTGTCCCACAATGGGCTTCGGGCTCTTCGTTCGATGGGGACGCCGGACCGCCGAAGGAGGTTCGTCGTGGTCAAGAATATGGGATCCGCGGATCGAATCGTTCGTCTCGTCGTCTTCCTCGTCATCGCCGTCCTGATCGCCGCGAAGGTTCTCACGGGCGCCGCCGCGGTCGTGCTCGGCATCATCGCCGTCATCATGCTTCTCACCTCGCTCGCCGGCTTCTGCCCGCTGTACGTGCCCTTGAAGATGTCGACGGCGAAGAAGAAGGAGTAGCGGCGCCCCGCGGCGTTCCGCCGCTTCGGGCGCCGAAGCGGCGCGGAAAGGGTTCCTCGATGCGACGTCCCGGATTCCGCCTCGCGAGGCGGCGCGTGGGGCGGGCGGTCCGCGGCCTGCATCCCGTCAAGATCGCGGACGCCGTCCGGCGCGGCTTCGCTTTTCGCCGCGCGATGGACGAGTTCGAGCGTCTCCCGAACGCCGCCGAGGCGCCGGAGGAGCTGCTCGCCCGCCTCGTGCACGGGTGGGGAAACGAGCTCATGTCGGCGATGCCCGGGTACCTCGACGCGAGCCTCAAGGAGCTGCGCGCCGCTCGCGGCGACGTTCTCGAATGCGGCTCCGGGCTCTCGACGATCCTGCTCGGCGTTCTCGCCGGACGCACGGGGAAACGGATCTGGTCGCTCGAGCACGACGGAGGGTGGGCGCGGCGCATGCGTGCGGAGATCCGCCGCCGCGACATCCGCGGCGTCGAGATCGTTCACGCGCCGCTTCGCGACTACGGGGCGTTTTCGTGGTACGATCCGCCGCTCGACCGTCTGCCGGGGCGATTCTCCCTCGTCCTGTGCGACGGTCCGCCGGGCGATACCCCGGGAGGCCGCTACGGTCTGCTCCCCGTGATGCGCGGCCGCCTCGGCGGGGGCTGCGTGATCCTGCTCGACGACCTTCACCGGCCCGCGGAGCGGGAGATAGCCGCCCGGTGGGCGCGCGAGCTCGGCGGGACCTGCGAGGTGCGCGGGACGGGGAAGCCCCACGCCGTTATCGTCGCGCCCTGATCGGGCGGAGCAATGAAGATCGTCACCGCAGCAATTATCGTCTCGGACGGCAAGGTGCTCATCGCCCGCCGTCGCCGCGGCGACTCGATGGAAGGGCTCTGGGAGTTTCCCGGCGGCTCTCTCGAGCCCGGGGAAACCCTTCAGGCCTGTCTCGAGCGGGAGCTGTTCGAAGAGCTCGGCGTCGACGCCGTCGCGGGTGACGTCGTCGCCGAGAGCAGCCACTGCGACGAGCACGGAGCGCTTCGGCTCGTCGCGCTCCGCGCCGAGATCGTCTCGGGCGAACCGTCGCCCGCCGCTCACGACGAAATCGCGTGGGTGGATCCGCGGGATCTCGCGGGCTACCGGCTCTCGCCCGCGGACGTTCCCATCGCGCGCCTCCTGTTCGGGGAAAAGGACGTTTCGGGCGAATGAAAGCCGTCGTCATCAAGCGCGGCCGCGAGAAATCGCTGCTGCGCAGGCATCCGTGGATCTTCACGGGCGCTGTCGCGTCCGTCGAAGGGCATCCGCAATCCGGGGAAACGGTCGAGGTCGTGCTCGCCGACGGCTCGCGCGTCGCGCGCGCGGCGTATTCGCCCGCCTCGCAGATCGTCGCCCGCGTATGGACGTTCGATCCGGGGGAGGACGTCTCGCTCGATTTTTTCCGCGCGCGCCTCTCGCTGGCGATCGAGCTCCGCGGCGCCCGCGCCGCAGCCGGCGATCC
>JAGUZZ010000329.1:0-3547 GCA_020060525.1 bacterium
GATCGAGGTACGGCTTCCCCTCCTCGTAGTAGCGCTCGTTCTTGACGAGCGTGAGCGCCTGCCCCTTCACCCAGCTTTCGAGCTTGAACGGCCCGCTCGAGGGAAGCCTCTCGACGGGGAACGCGCCGATCTCCCCGGACGGAAGGGTCTCGATGACGTGCTTCGGCATGATGACGCCGTCGTTCGCGTCCATGAGCTGATACGGATACGCCGCGCTGAAATGGTAGACGACCGTCCAATCGTCCGTCGCGCGGACGCTGTCGATGCGATCCTTGAGGTGGCGGCTGGCCCACGCGGTCGCCGGGTCCTTCTGCGCGCGGAAGGTCGCCTCGACGTCCGCGGCGGTGAGCGGCGCGCCGTCCGTCCAGACGACGTCGCGCCGGAGACGGAAGGTGAGCCGCAGCCGGTCGTCCGAGAACTCCCACGACTCGGCGAGACGCGGCCCGAACGTCAGAAGGTCCGAGCGCTCCTCGAGGAGCGAGAGGAACATGAGGTTGCAGATGTCCCTCGCGTGCGCGTCGGTCGTGCCCATCGGATTGAGCGACTCGTAGTCGTTGATCTCGCCGACGACGAGCGTGCCGCCGCGCCTCGCGCGATCTTTCCTCGCGCAGCCGGGCGCGAGCGCCAGAACGACGGCGAGCGCGAGCAGCGCGAAACGTCTCCATGAACCGTGCGTCATCATCGCAGAGCCTCCGCGTAAATCCGCCGCCGGCCTCTCCCGCCGCCGCTTCCGCGCGGCGCGCCCGGGCCCGAGGGAAATGTATAGCGAAGGCGCGAAATGTGCAACATGCGAAGAGGCGGCCCTCCCCGGCTGAGGCGCCGACGGCGAGCAGCAGCGAGTACGGCGGTTTCAACCACGTGCGAATGAAGCGGATACATCCGCGAGGAGGTCCACGATGCATCGCTCCGCGACGAGCGCCCTGGCCGTTTTCTGCGCAGCCTCTATGGCGCTCTTCTGTGCAGCCTGCTCGAGCGATTCCGGGTCGGAGGCCGAGCTCGACGAAACGCCGCCGGCCGTGACCGGATCCTACCCGGCGAGCGGCGGAACCGGCGTTTCCCGCAGCGGCCCCTTCTGGGTCGCGTTCAGCGAACAGATGAACGAGCTTTCGGCGCAGGCCGCCTTCTCCCTCGCGCCGGCGCCGGTGTACTTCGAAACGGACTGGCGGGGCGACACGCTCGTCGTCACGCCGACCGCGCTCCTCTCCGCCGGAACGGCCTACACGATGACGGTCGGCGCGGCGGCGGAGGACGAGCACGGCAACGCCCTCGGCACCGCCTACGCGGTCGACTTCACGACGACTGACGTGACGGACGACACGCCTCCGCACGTCGTTTCGACCGTGCCCGTGAACGGGGCGATCGACGTGAGCGGCATCCAGCCGGTCGAGATCGTGTGGAGCGAGTCGATGGACAGAAACTCGACGCAGAGCGCGGTCGAGATATCGCCCGAGCCCGAGGATTGGTGGATCGAGTGGGAATCGACCACGATGACGATCCACCACTCGGCGTTCCCCGAGGATGAGCCCGTGACGGTCACGATCGGCACCGGCGCCGCGGATCTCTCCGGCAACAACCTCGCCGCGCCGTTCGCGCTGAGCTTCACGACGGCGAGCGACGACACGCGGCCCTATCTCGCGAGCGCGTCGCCGGCGAACGGAGCCGCGGGGGTCTCGACCGGCCTTTCGCAGATCGTCCTCACCTTCAGCGAGCCGATGGACCGGACCTCGTTCCAGCTTCCGGCCGACCTCGTCGACGCGCGCATCATTCAGGTCGTGCGCGAGGAGCCCTCGTGGAATCCGAGCTATTCGGCCATCACTGTGCCCGTCATGCGGACGCTCCTTCCCGGCTGCACCTACTGGATCCGCTTCTTGAACGTGACGGACGCCGCGGGCAACGTCATCGATCCGAATCCGACGTCCTACGAGTTCACGACCGCCGGGACCCAGACCCTCTACCCGGTCAAGAGCGGCGCCGTCTGGAACCTCCTCGGCAGGTACGACGAGACCGGAACGCGCATGATCGAGGACTATTCGCCCTCGACCGGCAACTTCGACGAAGTCCACCGCAACGAAGTCGGCCAGACGCGGGAGATCGTGCACCTTCGGAAGACCGCGTCCGAGGTATACCACCGAGGCCGGAGCGAGTACGACGACGGCGAGTATCAGTTTTCGATGATGTGGAACGATCCGATCCTCTATCTCCGTTTTCCGCTCGAGAGCTACCTCGGCCAGAGCTGGAACTTCTCGACGACCGCGACGATCAGCGCGACGAGATCGATGTCGCTCAGCGGCCGGTGCGAGATCGAAGCGGCGAAGGTCAACCTCGTGAGCGGCGTTCTCAACGGCACCTTCCGGGGATGCTACGTTCACCATCTCTACGTGGATTTCACCATGTACGAGAACGGGATTCCCGTTGACGAGGGCTCGGCGCATCAAATACTGTGGTTGGCGCCGGGGGTCGGCCCCGTGCAGATGGTCTCGCAGGATCCGGGATATTCCGATACCCTGCGGGTGTACGACTGGAGCCTCTGAGATCGATGCGACGCCGGGGCGGGAGCGAACGCCCCGCCCCGGCGCATCATCATGAACATGGTCGAAACCGGCTGCGACGTCCTCGTCAGGGAATCGTGCCGAAGCCTCGCCGGCCGGCGCGCCGGTCTCCTCGCCAATCCCGCTTCCGTCACCGGGACGCTCCGCCCCACGCTCGACGCGCTCCTCTCGTGCGGCGTCAGGATCGACCGCATCTTCGGCCCCCAACACGGGCTCTACGGCGAGACGCAGGCGAACATGATCGAGTGGGAGGGGTTTCCGCACCCGCGTCTCGGCGTTCCCGTGCATTCCCTCTACGGCGAGCGCCGGGAACCGTCTCCCGAAACGCTCGCGGGCCTCGACGTGCTCGTCATCGACCTCCCCGACGCCGGCGCGCGCCCGTATACCTACCTTTGGACCGCGCTCCTCGTCGCGAGGGCCTGCGCGAGGGCCGGCGTCGGCGTCCTCGTGCTCGACAGGCCGAATCCGATCGGCGGCGCGGCGGTCGAGGGCTCCATTCTCGACATGGAATTCCGGTCGTTCGTCGGGCTCGCGCCGCTCCCGATGCGGCACGGCCTCACGATCGGCGAGGCGCTCGCCATGATGAACGCGGCCGAAGAGACGCCCTGCGATCTGCGCGTCGCGAGGATGAGCGGCTGGCGGCGGTCGATGCGCTTCGCGGATACGGGGCTTCCGTGGGTCCTCCCGTCGCCGAACATGCCGACGCCCGACACGGCCCTCGTGTATCCGGGCACGGTGATGCTCGAGGGAACGAACGTGTCGGAAGGCAGGGGCACGACGAGACCGTTCGAGATCGTCGGCGCGCCGTGGCTCGATCCCGAGGCGTTCGCGCGGGAGCTCGAATCGTTCGCGGTTCCGGGGGTTTCCTACCGGCCGCTCTATTTCGTTCCCGCGTGGGACAAGCACGCGGGCGTGCGATGCGGCGGCGCGCAGATTCACGTCGTCGACGCGGAGCGTTTCGCCCCCGTCCGCTGCGGCGCCGCGGTGATCGCGGCCGC
>JAGUZZ010000064.1:0-5408 GCA_020060525.1 bacterium
CCTCCACGCTCGCGAGCGTCGCGGCCGCTCTCGCGACGGGTTTCTTTCTCATTCCGAACGTGGGCGTCCGGGGGCTCACGATCGCCGTCGGCGCTCTCCTCGTCGCAACGGCCCTCCCGGGCCTCGCGAGAGGCGGCGCACCGCTTCCTCCGGCCGAACCTCCCGGCGCGGGCGGCGGTCCCCGGTCAAATGTGAGCGGATAAGCTTTTCTCAGGGGCGCAGAGCGCGGATCTCGCCCGATTCCTGCACAACGACGCTGTAACCCTCTATATCGGCGGGAATGAGCGTTTCGTGCTCGGCGGTCTTTTTGACGACGAGGACGAGGATGCACGGCGATCCGTCGTCGAGAGCCCCCACGGCGACGCCCACGACGCCGGGAACGGCCATGAGCGCGTCGACGTGATCGTTCATGACGGCGACGACGTCCCTCATCGACATTCCTCCTTCGGGACGACGCCCGCCCCGGGGCCGCCGGGGCGGGCGTCCTGCGCTTCCATCGAGCGGCGGGATCCGCGAGATTCCGGCCGCCCGCTCAGATGCCGACCATCGTCGCGCCGTGATAGGAAAGCACGGCGCCAATGGGATTGGCGATGGCGGACGACGTGCTGCCCGCGAAGAGGAGCCCCACCGCGCGCGGATACGCGGCGACGTCCTCGACGAGCAGCGAACCCGAATCGCCCCCGGCGAGGAAGGCGCTTCGTTTCTGGTATATCATGATCTGCCCGGTGTAGGTCCTGGTGAAGGCGACGCCGTTGCACTCGTCCTCGTAGCCGACGTTGACCGTCACGTTGATCGCGTTCACGTAGCTCCGGCTGAGCCCCGTCGTGCGGCCGCTCTTCTTGACGTTGAGACCGACGTACGCCTCGAGGATCGCCGACGAGAGAACGCCGATCTCGTAGATCGAGCCGTCCGTCCGCACCATGCCGGGGATGACCTGCGCGATGGCGCAGTCGACGTTGTTGTTCACCGGATAATAGCTCGAGAGGCTCGAGAGGTTTGCGACGAAATCGTCCGGGAGCTTCTGGCACTGGACGTCGATGAGGCCGGGCTGGTTGATCGGATCGCCGATCGCCGACACGTCCGGATCGGTCGCGCTCGCCGCGACGTCGCCGCAGAAGACGTGCGAGTTGCTGAGGATGTACTGCGTTCCGCCCTTCTGGACGAGAGCGCCGAGCGGGCCGCTGCAGCAGTAGCCGTTCGCGAGGTCGTTGGCGTTGCCTCCCGAGACGCCGAGCTCGATCGGGCGGGGCTGACGAGCGGTGTGCGGCGTCGGCTTGACCGGCTTGAAGGCCCTGATCTCGCCGGTGACGACCGTTACGACCGGCACGCCGTCGAGGGTCCTCGGAACCCTCGACGCTCCGGCCTCGGACTTGAGGAGCACGACGACGGCGGGCCTTCCGTCCACGGAGAGTCCGGTTCCCGTGCCGACGACCTCGGGATCCTGCATCAGGCGGGGCGTATGCAGGTTTTGCACCGCCATGACCGCCTGCGCCTGCGGGCTCGCCGGGGCGAGCGTGATCCCCTGCCGATCCATCGAGGGCGAGGCCGGCGTCTCCTCCTTGTTGGAGCAGCCGACGAGACCCGCGAAGACCAGCGCGGCGACGGCGAGAACCGCGATGATACGCAAGGAAGGCTTCATATGAACCTCCCGGGCTGGTGGGGGGGGATAGTGGATTTATGCGTACTATATTACCACATCCGCCGCCGTGCGATGGAAAATTATCGAGCTCGTGGTCGCGGAGGCGACTGCGCGGCGCGGCGAGCGCCGCCGGTCGAGGCCGTCCCTTATCCCCGCCGACACAAATGCGGGTTGCGCGGGCCGTCCGCGCCGTTGTATGGTCGTTCGCATGAAACGGCCTCAAACGGCGCCCGGCTGGTACGTCATTCTCGCCGTCATCGCGAGCGGCGGCGGCGTGCTCGCCGTCGAGATAGCCGGAACGCGACTCTTCGGTCCGTTTTACGGCTCGGGACTCTATCTCTGGTCGGCGCTCATCGGCGTCGCGCTCCTTGCGCTCAGCCTCGGGTACGCCCTCGGCGGCCGCTGGGCCGACCGGGGACCTCGGCTCGGCCGGTTCTGCGGCCTGATCGGCGCCGCGGGGCTCTGGATCGCCGCGATGCCGTGGATCGCCCGTCCCGTCCTCGCCGCGGCTGAGGGGCTCGGGCTTCGCGGAGCGGTTCTCGCCTCCTCCCTCGTTCTCTTCTTCCCCCCGCTCGCGCTGCTCGGCATGACGAGCCCCTACGCGGTGCGTTTGCGGACGGCGAGTCTCGGCGTCGTGGGAAGGACGGCGGGCGGGCTTTACGCGATCTCGACGCTCGCGAGCGTCGCGGCCGCGCTCGCCGTCGGATTCTTCCTGATTCCCGCGGCGGGTCCCCGGCGGCTCGTGTTTCTCATCGGCATGACGCTCGCCGGTATGGCGGCGATCGGCGCCGCGATCGACAGACGAACGAGGATACCGGCCGTCGCCGCGCTCGCGGCGGTTCTCGCGGCGGCGTTCGCCGCGGCCCCCGTCGACCGCCCGGATCCCGAGGCCGGGCTTCTCGCGATCGCGCACAGCCCGTACGCCGAGATCCGCGTCGTCGAGATGGACGATCTGCGCCTCATGCTCATCGACGGAAGCGTGCATACGGAGGTCGACGCCGCCACGCTCGACTCGCGCTCCCCGTACGTCGAGGTGCTCGAGCTCGCGGGAGGATTCCGCCGGGAGCCGGGGAGCATGCTTCTCGTGGGGCTCGGCGGCGGCTCCCTCGCGAAGCGGTTCGCGGGACGCGGCTGGAGCGTCGACGCCGTCGAGATCGATCCCGAGGTCACGCGGATGGCGAGGAGCCATTTCGGGCTCGAGCCCGCCGAGGCGCGGGTCTTTCACATGGACGGTCGGGAATATCTCAAAAGGCGCGAGAAAGTGTACGATCTCGTCATCCTCGACGCCTTCGGAAGCAGCTCGATCCCGTTCCACCTCGTCACCTTGGAGGCGTTCGGCGAGCTGCGCGCCCGGCTCGCTTCCGAAGGGGTCCTCGCCATGAACGTCATCGCGATCGGATGGAACGATCCGCTCGTGCGCGCTCTCGCGGCCACCCTGCGCCTCGAATTCGCCCGGGTGCTCGTGCTGCCGATGGCGGAGCCCCCCGACCGGCTCGGCAACCTCATCATCCTCGCCTCGAACGGACCGCTCGAGCTCGCCGAGGAGCCGCCCGTGCCCATGGATCGTTTCACGGGCGATTATCACAGAGCACACGCATGGGACAACCGCTTCGAGGTCGATCCCGCCGGCATCCGGATCATCACCGACGACCGCAATCCCGTCGACCTCTGGGCGGACCGCATCAACCTCGCCACGAGGAAGGCCCTGCACGAGTATTTCGGATCGCGCGAAATCGGCTGGTAACTCCGGAACACGCCCATTAGAAAGCCCGCCCCCGGAATCGCTTCCGGGAGCGGGCATCTCGAATCAAGAAAACAGCGGGCTCGGTACGGATCTAGTATCCCACCATCGTGGCGCCGAAGAACGAGAGGACCTCGTTGATCGGGTTCGCGACGGCGATCGAGGTGCTGCCGGCGAAGAGAAGGCCGATGGCTTTCGGATTCGTCGTGACATCCTGAACCATGAGCGATCCGGAGTCGCCGCCCGCGAGGAAAGCGCTCCTCTTGTTGCCGACGAGGATCTGGCCCGTGAAGGTCTTCGTGAACGCGGCGCCGCCCGCGCACTCGTTCTCGTACGCGATGCTCACGGTGCCGTTGAGGCCGCTCACGGTGCTCCGGGTGAGGCCGGTCGTACGGCCGCTTTTCTTCACGGCCTGGCCGACCGCCGCGGCGATCGTCGTCGAGGAGAGCGTTCCGATCTCGAGGATCGCGCCGTCGTCCCTGACCATGCCGGCAATGATCGTCGCGCTCGAGCAGTCGACGTTGTTGTTCGGCAGGCTGCTCGTCTTGACGAGCGTCGCCACGTTCTGGGCGTTCGCGGCGTTGCACGCGACGTCGATGAGTCCCGGCTGGATCACGTAGTCGCCGGTCGTAGCCACGAGATTGTTGCCGCCCGCCACGATATCGGCCTCGAACACGTGATAGTTGCTGAGGATCCGCTTCTGGCCGCCGACCTGGATCAGCGAGCCGAGCGTGCCGCCGCAGCAGTAGCCGTTCGCGAGGTCGTACCGCCAGCCGCCCGAGGTGCCGAGCTGGATCGGCGGGGTCTGCTTCGCCGTGTGGCTCACGCCGCTCGGCGGCTTGCCCATGGCGACGATGCGGTCGGTGACGATGACCTTCGTGTTGACGCCCTCGATCTTCATGGGCATGGCGCGGCGGGCGTCTTCGGTCAGAACGAGAATCATAACAGCCGGCTTGCCGTCGTCACCGACGGTCGTAGCCGTTCCGATGACGTTCGGGTTCGCCATGAGGATCGGCGTATGGCGATCCTGCACCGCCATGACCGATCTCACGGCGGGGTTGTCCGCGCTCAGCAGCACAGCGCCATCCAGAGGTGTTTCATTCACCGCTTGGGGGTTATCGGAATTCGAGCATCCCGACAGCCCCAGAGCGGCGAATGCGAGCACCAGAAGACATGCGCTGAACCACGAACCGTTACGGGATCGGTGGCTCATGCAAACCTCCCGGAGTTAGGAAGTGAAGGGGAAACCGGCGAGTATTAAATGTAATTGTACTGGCATTTCGATTATCGTGTCAAGAGCGTTGTTTGCAGTTGCTTGCAGCCTATCGGGCGAGTGTGATCGAAAGGATCCGGCGGTCGCCACCCGCCGGGCGATGACGTCCAACCGCCGCTAAACCGCGAGACCGCCGGTAGGAGCTTTACATTCCGCCGTTTCAGGGGTATATTAGGATGCTGGCCTTGCTGTGGGGGCGAATGGATTCGACGGGGATGGAAGAGGCAAGGGGAGCGTGCCGAGGCGCCATCAACCTCGTTAATCAGGTGGCACAACACAACTGCCGACAACCAGTTGGCACTGGCTGCCTAGCACATAGGCAACCCGTCCGCTCCGGCTGCGCAGGCAGGGACGGAAACCGGGCGTCGATTACTGGCTGCTAGCGTGAACCTTTGCTCTGGAGGTTCACGCGAAACAAACAAGAGCTAGTTTCGCGGATCTTCTGCCCGTTGAGGCTCCCCGGAACGAAACAATCTCGACGGGACACGCACGTAGCAGCCCCTCGCGGAAGCATCTTCGGACGCGGGTTCGATTCCCGCCGCCTCCACCATTTAGAAAAGACAAACCCGTCTCTCTGGGGTCATTCTCCGGGGTGACGGGTTTTCTTTTTTCCCTTGTTTCCAAAGGGTTTGCGCCCGTTTCACATCTTTCCAAAGCACCTCTCCGCACCATCGATTCTCCCCATCCTCCAGCCTTTCTTTCTCTGTTTGGCCCCTGATTCTCTGTTTTCTCCGGACCAAGTCCGAAGCTCGTCC
>JAGUZZ010000314.1:0-5978 GCA_020060525.1 bacterium
GAAGAGATCCGCTCGGGCCGCGCGGCCGGCGCCGTCGCAGCCCGCGCGGACGTCGAGAACGGAGAGCTCTCCCTGCGCACCGTCCGCTGCTCGACGCCGGACGAGGTCGCCTCGTGCAGCACGAGCGTTTACAGCGACTTCAATCACGCGAAGGGAGTTCTCGCCGTCCTCGAGCGCGGCGGCGGGCCGTACGCGATCGTCGCCCTGCCCTGCCAGTGGCGCGCCTTGAACCTCGCGCTCGAAAAGCGGCCCGACCTGAGATCCGGCGTCGGGCTCAGAATCGGGCTCTGGTGCGGACACGCGACGGACAAGAAGCTCATCGAGGATTTTTTGACGGGGCGCGGCGTGAGACTCGCGGATGCCCGCGCGCTTTGGTACCGGCGGGGGCTCTGGCGGGGCGAAACGGTCGTCGAGCTTCGAAACGGAGACGAGCGGAGGATCCCGTTCGCGACGGGATACGGTCTCTTACAAAACCTGTACGTCGATTGCAAGACGCGATGCTTCACCTGTCCCGACCACTTCGCGCTCGGCGCCGACGTCAGCTTCGGAGACGCGTGGCTCGCGGAGCTGCGCCGCTCGCCCGTAAAGCATTCGATCGCTCTCGCCCTAACGAGGCGCGGAGCCGAGGCCCTCGACGCCCTCGAGGCCGGCGGCGCGGCCTATCTCGAGGAGATCGAGCCCGTCGTCGCCGTCGAGGCGCAGAAGAGGGCGGTCGTCTGGCACACCTTCGGGGCCGCCGGTCGCGAGCGGATCGCGCCGCTTTTCGGACTCGCGCTCCCTTCGCGGGCGCGCGTCCGCCCTCGTTGGAACGATTACTGCTCCGCGCTCC
Source organism: bacterium (assembly GCA_020060525.1). Lineage (GTDB taxonomy): Bacteria > Krumholzibacteriota > Krumholzibacteriia > Krumholzibacteriales > Krumholzibacteriaceae > SSS58A. The sequence continues at coordinate 830 of JAGUZZ010000314.1, forward strand.
TCATTCTGGGGGCGTATCGCGCGTACGGATCGCCGCTGAGGCCGCTTCTCATGAAGCTCCCCTGGCCGCTCTCGTATCCGTACATGCTGCTTCAGAAAGCGCTGCTCAACTTCTGAGCGGGCGGGGGAACGACATCCGATGAACGCGGAATCGAAGCCTTCGAACGAGACGGGACGCCTCGCGTCCTCCGGTCCGCCGAAACCGCCGTCGCGATCGAGGCGCGCCTACCGGTGGATCCTCTTCGCCGCGACCCTCGCCGCCGTTTCGTGGTTCATCGCGCGAAACGTGGACCGGCTGCGATCGTTCGATCTGAGGTTGAACGCGCCGCTCCTCGCCGGAGCCTACGCCTCGTTCACCGCGGCGTACGTCGTCCGCTTCCTCGTATGGCTCCGCCTCGCCGCCGCAATGCGCCTCACGATCCCGACGGCGCGCGCGGCCCGCGCGTATTTCCTCTCGATGCTCGGCAGATACGTCCCCGGAAAGGTAGGGCTGACGCTCGTGCGCATCGAAGCCTACCGCGGCCGGCCGGCCGGCTCGGTGATCCTCGCGACGGCGCTCGAGCTCGTCTGCTCGATCTCGGCCGCGCTCCTTCTCGCCTTCGTCGGGCTCGCGTCGAGCCCCGTCAGTCTGCCCGCCGTCCTCACCTGGCTGTCGATCCTCTGCGTCGTTCCTCTCGCCGCGTTGCTCTCGCCTCCCGTCACCCGAAGGATCGCCGCGGCGCTCTCGCGCCGGGATCCCGCCGCGGCCGCGCCGATACCCGGCGTCCGCGCGATGCTTTCCTTCGTCGGACTCTATACGCTCCCGGGATTTCTCCACGGGCTCGGTCTCTTTTTCGTTATCCGCTCCCTCGGCGAAATCCCCGTTTCTCATTACCTCGCCGTCACGGGAGCCTACTACGCCGCGAGCCTCGTCGGGCTCGCGGCCTTCTTCGCGCCGGGCGGCATCGGCGTTCGGGAAGGGATCCTCTTTCTCGTTCTCCCCGCGTTCATCGGCAAGGAAGCTGCGGTGTTCGCGGCGGTCATCGCCCGCGTGGCCACGCTCGCCGCGGAGCTCACGCTCGCCGCCTGGTCGGCGTGCGCGGCGCGCGCAGCGAGGGAGTGAACGGCATCGCGGCCGCGCGCTCTCACTTGTCCAGTTTTTTCAGCCGGTAGAGGATCTGCTCCTGATTGATCCGCATGCGGGCGAACATGTCGAGAACGAAGCCGAGGAAAAGATTCGCCGTGCCGAGCATGAAGAGAAACGCCCCGGCGAATCCGGCCCATTTGTGCGGCGTGAGCGCGCCCGCCCGGGCGTAATGAACGGCGAGAAAGGCGAACAGAGCGAGTCCCGCCGCGAAGAGCGCGACCGCGGCCGCGGCGAAGAGGCGGAACGGCCGGTAGTCGCGATAGGTCCGCACGATGATCTTGGCGGTGTAGTAGGCGTATTTCAGGAGATTGCCCGCCACGCGCGACCGCCCATGGGCGCGAGTTCCGCGCACCTCGATCGGCACCTCGAGGATCGAAACGCCTTTGAAGGCGAAGTTGAGAAAGCTCTCTTGCGTGTAAGTGAATTTGCCGAAGAGGTTGAGCTGGTCGAGCGCGTCCCGCGAGTAGGCGCGGAATCCGCACGAAACGTCGTAGAACCGCCGCCCGGCGATGCCGCCGATGAGCCGGGACATAAAAAGGTTCCCCCAATATTTCACGCGGCTCATGCGGGGAACGATGCGAGGATCCATGAACCGCGACGCCGTGGCGAAGGCGGCCCTGCCCTCCACGATCGGATCGAGCAGCTTCGAGATGTCGGTCGGATTGAACTGCCCGTCGGCGTCCATGTTCACGACGATATCGGCGCCGGTCTCGTGCGCCGTCCGGATGCCGGAGTTGAACGCGGCGCCGACGCCGCGGTTGCGCTCGTGCTTCACGACGCGCGCTCCGAGGCGCGCGGCGATCTCCGCGGTCGCGTCCCGCGATCCGTCGTCCACGACGACCACGTGATCGACGTACGGCGGCATGGCTTCGAGCGTCGAGGCGATCGTCGCCTCTTCGTTGTAGGCCGGCAGGATCACGCAGATTCGGCTGTTCTTGTACACCGGTCGAGCCTCGTCGTTTCCGGATGAAAAAGGCGGTCGCTTCCGTTCATTGTAGCGTCTCGGGCCTTCCAAATCAACGCATTTCCCCGCATCCGCGGCGCCGTTGACGCTCGAATCGTTCCGCGGTATAGTCGCCGCATGATTGCAGCGGCATTGAACGTTTCCCGTCGGCGCGAGACGCGCCGTCTCGTCGTGCCGGCCGTCCTCGCCGTCATTCTCCTCTTCGCTCTCGGCATACGGCTCCACTACGCGCTCGCCTGCACGGCGGTTCCGACGGAAAGCGACATGGAGTACTACAACGTCGTCGCGGAGGGAAGCGGCGTTCCGACCGAGGTGCCGCCCGGATATCCGCTGTTTCTGCGGCTCGTCTACGCGATCCGGGGGGCACGGAACTACACGGCGGTGTACGTCGTCCAGGCCGTGCTGGGCGCCGCCACGGTATTCTTCCTCTTTCTCGTGACGCGGGCGGTCGCGAACGCGCGGGCGGCGCTCTTCGCCTCGGGCATCGCCGCCGTCTATCCGAGCTTCATCTCGTACGCGCTGACGACGATGGCGGAAACGATCTCGCTTCTCGTCGTCCTTCTCCTGTTCGCCGCGCTCACGCTTCCGCGGAGCGAGCTGAAGCGTTCGATCCTCGCGGCGGCGGCGATCGCCGCGGGATATCTCTTCAAGCCGGCGCTGCTCTTTTTCGCCCCCGGGGCTCTTCTTTCCGTGAAACGGCGGGGCGTCTTTCTCATATCGCTCGCCGTCATCCTGGCGCCCGCGCTCGCCTTCGATCTCGTCTCCGGCACGACTGCGCTACGAGGCGCGCGCGGCCTGTACCGGACCTACAACCCCGCGACGCATGGAACGGACGCGCTCATGGAGGACACCGAGCTCGGAAGAACGGATCTCCCCGCGGGAACCTACATCGGCGGCGCGATCGACTTTCTCCGGCGCAATAAAATGAAAACCGTCGACATCATATACAGCAAGGCGGCGATAGCGATCTCCCGCGGGAGCGATCGGCTCGTTCTCGAACCGGTCGTCGGCAAACGCGACAACGTATGGATGCTGCTCGTGTACGGATACGTCCCGATCGCGATACTCGGCCTCATCGGCATGGCGCGCTTCTTCGATTCAAAGACGCGCCGCGTCGTCTTTCCCGCCCTGAGTTACCTCGCGCTCGTCATACTCTTTTCCATTTTCAAACCGCGCTACCGGCTTCTCGCGGAGCCGGCGGCGATCATCTGCGCCGGCATGACCCTCGCCGCGATCCGCGTTCCACGACCGCGTCTCTCGTGGCTCTCGCGCCTCGTCGCGCCGCCGGAGATCGAAGCGGCTCGCCTTCCTGCGGCGGAATCCGACTCGCCGTCCGCCGGGACGACGCGGCCACAGGGGATGCGGGCGCGGCTTCGAAGCGATTGGGACGTCGCGTGTCTCGTGCTGTTCGCCGCGATGGCGCTGAGAATCTATTTCGCATTCGCCGCCGACGCGCCGATCAACGTCCGCGAGGCCGAGGCGATGAGCCGGCTCGCCGACGGCGGGAGGCTGAGCTCCGCCGTCGCCCCGGCCTATCCGGTTTTCCTGCGCGCCATGACCGCGCTTTTCGGAACGGACTACCGCGCGATCTTCATAGGCCAGGCGATCCTCGGCGCGATCTCGGTTCTTCTGATATATCTTTTCGTATCCGCCGCCGCGGGCCGGAAGGCCGGCATGGTCGCGGGCTTCATCGCGGCAGTCCTCCCCGATATGCTCGTCATGCACCTTCAGGTCTCCCCCGATACGCCGGTGCTCCTCATCACGGCCGGTCTCATGGCGATCGCGGCCGCTTCGCTCTCCGCCCCCGCGAAAGCGGTGTTCTCGGGATGTCTCGCCGGCGTCGGCGTTCTCACCGCGCCGTACTTCGCCTTCATCGTGCCGGGGGCGCTCGTCGTTCAGAGGCGCTGGAGGCTCTTTCTTCTCGCGCTCGCGGGCACACTGATCCCCTACGTCCTTTTCAACGTCGCGCAGCACCGCAAGCTCGAGCCGGTCTACGTCTCCGCCGCGTACGAAGTCGAGGCCTCCGACATCTTCGGCGGAATAAGGCCGTGGGGAGCGATCATCCGAATCTACGACAACGCCGCAGAGGCCCTATCGAAACGGTGGGGGGTCAAGCCCGACTCCAACGCCGATTCTTCGACGCAGATCAGCAGCTTCGTCGCCGCGTACGCCTTCGTCGCGATCCTCTATCTCGGCCTCATCGGGCTCGTTCGATGCCGCTGGTGGCCGCGCCGCGCCGTATTTTTGCCTCCGCTCCTCTACGTGCTGCTCGTCATCGTCCTGTCGCGCTTCGAGATGAAACACCGTCCCGTCTGTTTGCCGGCGCTCGTCGCGGGCGCGGCGATGCTCGTGTCGGGATCGTGCAGAAAGCGTCCGGAATGAATCGATTCGGAAAAGCGATCCTCCTCGCAGCCGTGGCGCTCGTGACGATCATGCTGCTGTATCCCCCGTGGCACTCGCGGATGACGACGGGACGGGAGACGACCGACATCCACCGCGGATACCGTTTCCTCACGAGCCCTCCGCCCGGCGGGGGGCGCATCGATTACGCCCGCTATCTCGGGGCCGTCGGCGTCGTCTGCGCCCTCGCCACCCTCGCCTTGCTCGAAACGCGCCGCCCCTCCCGTCCGAACGACGAGGACTTCCGCGGCCCCTCGAGGCGGAAATCGCCCGAGTAGAAACAAAAGGGTCCGCCCGGAGCCGGGGGACCCTTTGTATCGCGAACCGATTCGGCGCTTCTCAGAAAAGGTTGAAACAGACGACGCGCGGCTCGGTCATCTCCTGCAGGGCGAACTTGATCCCCTCCCGTCCGAGGCCGCTGCGCTTGACGCCGCCGAACGGCATCATGTCGATGCGGTAGTCGGAGGAGTCGTTCACGATGACGCCGCCGACCTCGAGCTCGCGGATCGCCTTGAACGCCTTGTTGAGATCCTTCGTGAAGACGCCCGCGTGGAGGCCGAAGTCGACCGCGTTCGCGCGCGCGATCGCCTCGTCGAGATCCTTCACGGGGTAGAGGTTCACGGTCGGCGCGAACACCTCGTCGACGTCGACACGGGCGCC
>JAGUZZ010000082.1:0-4568 GCA_020060525.1 bacterium
CGTTCGGCTTCGGTCCGAAGCTCCTGAAGGTCCGCGCGGGGGAGACCGAGTACGCGCTGAGCGCGCTGCCCTTCGGCGGCTACGTGAAGTTCGCCGGGGAGACGGGCGAAGGGGACGGCGCGGGGGAGGAGCTTCCCGACGGCGTCGTCGTGCCGCCCGAGCGGATGTATCACAACCGGCCCGCGCTCGGCCGCATGTCGGTCGTCCTCGCGGGGCCGTTCATGAACTTCGTTCTCGCGCTCCTCGTGTACGTGTTCGGTCTGTACGTCGAGGGCGTTTACGTGAATCCGAGCACGACGATCAGCGGTATCGACAGCGCGGGCGCCGCGGCGGCGGCCGGGTTCCGCGTCGGGGACCGGATCGTCGGACTCGAGGGCGAGACGGTCGATTACTGGCTCGAGATCGAAAAGACCCTCGCGAAGCGCAAAGACGCGCCGACCGTTTTCAGCGTGCTGCGCGGCGCCGACACCCTCTCGATCACCGCGACGCCTCGCTGGGACGAGCGGACGGAAAGCTACCGCATCGGCATCGAGAGCCACCTCGAGCCGCGCGTCGGCGACGTCAAGAAGGGCAGCCCAGCGGAGAAGGCCGGATTGCGGTCGGGAGCCCTCATCCTGGCCATCGACGACACGACCGTCACGAGGTACGCGGACCTCGAACGGATGATCAGACCGAATATAGGCAAGCCGATGCAGTTTACGTGGGAATACGAGGGGGAGATCCGAACGGCGTCGATCGTGCCCGAGAGCGCGGAGGCCGCCGCGGAGGGGGAGCGGCTCGACGTCGTCAAGGAAGGGCAGATCGGCGTCGGTCCGTATTACGCGAAGGTGCGCATCTCGCTCGCGGAATCGGCGGTCTACGGGTGGCGGGCCTTCGCGAACCTCTTCCGGAACATCATGGATTTCCTCTCCAAGCTCTTCACGGGCAAGGCGACGCTTCGCGCCGTCGGGGGCCCGCTGCGCGTCGGGCTGATGGCGGGGGACATGATACGATGGGGGTTCAACTACCTCGTCTACTTCCTCGCGTTCTTCTCGCTGAACCTCGCGATCTTCAACCTGCTTCCCGTTCTGCCCTTCGACGGGGGGCACGCCGTCCTCGCGCTCTTCGAGCTGGTGACGAGAAGGCGGATCGGGAAGCGCGTTCAGCAGGCGCTCGGGCAGATCGGATTCGTGGTGCTGATCCTGCTGATGGTGTTCATCCTGACGGTGGATATCTTCAACGTGGTTCGGTAGGAGGGCGGGCGCCGGCTTGTAACTCGTTTATACGGCTGTAGATTGCGAGCCATCGTTCGGGTTTGTTCTCAAGCGCGGCGAGGGCGCGCGAGATCCGGGCGCGGTCGAACTGCTCCTCGATCTCGCGCTTTTTATCGGCGCGGAGCGCTTCGTCGTCGAACTCTTGTTTCTCAAACTCGATTATTTTCATATAATATTCAACGAGATAGCGCTCGTCCGGGCCGAGGATCCTTTCCTTCTCCGCCTGGACGGGATCGGCGCTCTGACAGGAGAAGAGGAGAAGGACGAGCCCGGCCGCCGGAAGCCACGAAACCGGACGGCGGCTTCGCGGGCGTCGCGCATCGCTCGGAAGCAGGGCGGGGCGGCGCGTTGCGTCGAGTCTTTTCTTCATACGGAAAGCACGATACATGCGTGTGTCGGCATTGTCAACCGGTAGCGGACCGAGGCGGCGGCCGTCGGCGGCGCGCGTCTTCTTCGCCTTCGGCCTCCTCTGCGCGCTCGCCGCTGCGCCCGAGCTCCGCGCGCGGGCGGCGGGCTTGGACGGAAAGCTCCCCGTCGTGAGACGCGTCGAGATCCTCGGCAACCGCAGCCTGGAGGACGGCGCGCTCAAGAGCCGCATGCGCACGAAGTCGGCGCGCTTCTACCACCTCATCGGCGGTCCGCGCTATCGCCCCGACATGCTGCGGCGGGACGTCCGGACGCTCGAGTCGTTCTACCGTTCGAACGGTTTTTTCGAAGCCCGGGTGTCGATCGATACGGTGATCGTCAACGAAAAACGGACCTCGGCGAGGATCCGGCTCGTCGTGAGCGAGGGGCCGCAGACGCTCGTCGCGGGCGTGAGCTTCGCCGGACAGGACGTCGTCCGGGAGCCCGAGCTTCGCGCGGGTCTCAAACTGACCGAGGGACGGCCCTACAATCCCGGCCTGATCGAGTCGGACCGGTACACGCTCTTCAGCAAATTCTTCGAGCGGGGATATCTCGGGTCCGCGATCGCGTACGAGACGAGCATCGACTCGCTCGACGCGCGTCTGCGCTGGGAGATCTCGCCGGGCAAGCCGGTCGACGTCCGCCGCGTGCGGATCGCCGGGACCGCCCGCGTAAAGGAGTCGCTCGTGCGGCGCGAGCTCACGTTCAAGACCGGGCGGCCGTTCGAGGCGAAACGGATCCTCGACAGCAAGCAGAACCTCTACGACACGGGCTACTTCAACTCGGTCGATATCGAGCCGGATTCCATCGATCTCGACGCGAGAAAGGTCGATCTCGTCGTGCGGGTGCGGGAACGGAAGATGGGCTACGTCGAAACGGGCTTCGGCATCGGCAACGTGTACGGGAGCAGGGTATTCGGCGAGTGGGGGCAGCGGAACATCCTCGGGCGCGGATACGTGTTTTCCCTCAAGACGCAGTACTCGTTTCAGCTGTTTCCCAACAGCGATTACTCGCTCGCGAACATCGATCTGCGCAGCAAATACATCCGCAACGACGGGCAGATCCAGTTTCCGCGCGTGCTCTCGACCGGCAACACGTTCGCGATCGGCGCCTTCTACGAGCGCGACGCCACCGTGGAGCCGAATATCGTCGTCGATCAGGGGTTCGCCTTGTCCCTCTCGCGCCGTTTCACGCGCAAGACGTCGGGGCTTCTCCGGTACTCGCTCGAGGACATCGAGCGAAGCGGAACGGACGTCGAGCTGTCGCGTTCGCGCCGCCGCGCGCTCGGGGCGAATTTCACGCGCGACGCGAGGGATTACTACTTCAATCCGCGGCAGGGCGGCTACTTCGCGGTCGAGGGAGGGGTCGCCGGCGGATTCCTCGGCGGCGAGGACAACGACTATTCGATCGTGGGTTCCGTGCAGCGGTACGCGCGCGCGGGCGGCTCGACCGTGTTCGCGTGGCGCGTGCGGGCGGGGTACGCGCGGGCGTTCGGGGATTCTCGGGCGGCGGGGCTCCCGCTCGAGAGGCGTTTCTACGCCGGCGGCGGCAATTCAGTGCGGGGATACCGCGAGAACAGCCTCGGGCCGGTGAACGAGCGGGGAGATCCCGTCGGCGGCGGCGTGCAGATCATCACGAACGCGGAGCTCCGTTTCGACCTGCCGTATCTCAAGCGCTGGAATTTCGGCGGAGCGCTCTTTCTCGACGGCGGGAACGTATGGAACGAGGCGTCGGATGTCGCCTTCGGGGATTTCGGGACGATCGGCACCACGAGCGCGTCGCGCGAGGAATATATGCTCAGCGCGGGCGCGGGGATCCGCTACAATACGCCGGTCGGGCCGATCCGCCTCGACGTCGGCTTCCCGATGCGCAGGACGCCGGATATGGGTGACGACCGCCGCGTCCACATCAGTCTCGGACAGATCTTCTGACGGAGCGGGGAGCGGGGGAATGGAGAAACGAACGAACAAGGGCAAACGGGCGATGTCGTGGGTGTCGCTCGCGCTCGGTCTCCTGCTCGCGGTCATCGTCGTTCTCTACCTCTTCCTGAGAACCGGCTTTTTCGCCGGTCTCGCCGGCAGGCTCGTGAGCACGCACCTGTTCGGCGCGTCGCCGTTCGTCGTCACGATCGACCATATCGAGGGAAGCATCGTCGGCGACGTCACGATTCGGAACATGCGCATCCTCTATAAGGGCGGCGCCGCGAACGCCTTCGAGCTGTTCCGCGCCGACGAGGTGACCGTCCGGTACTCCGTCGGCTCGCTGCTCGGCGCCGGTCGCAGCGTCGACGAGATCATCGTCGTGAGTCCCGTGTTCCGGCTCGCGGCCGATTCGACGGGCCGATACATACTGCCGTCGTTCGGGTCGGGCGATTTTTCGACTTACGGCATCGAGCGTTTCACGATCCATGGCGGCTTGTTCATGATCAGCCGAAACGGCGAGGCCGCGGCCGTCGGCGAGGTGAACCTCGCCGGGTCGATCCATTCCGGATCCGGCGGCGTGCGCATCGACGTCGCGCGGGGATCGGCGGCGGAGTCCTCCCGGCGTTTCGTCGTCAGGAGCCTCTCGGGCGCGGTGGGGTACACGCGCGTCCCGGCGCCGAAGGGCTCCGCGGAAGGGCCGCGGACGAAATACATCCTCGATAGCCTCTCCGTATCGCTCGAGCAATCCGCTTTCATTCTCGACGGCGGCGTCGTCGGAGACGAGTGGCTGTTCGACCTCGCCGTCCAGGCCTTTCCGGCGGATATCGACGAGATCGCGCGCCTTCTCGGGGAAGAGCAGGGGAGCTGGGGGGAGCTCGAAGGGGCCCTCTCGTTCGCGGGCACGCCGGAGCGTTTTCGCGCGCGAGGCACGGCCAACGGCGTCGTGCGCGGATACGCTCTCGACGATTTCCGGTTCGACGCGCTTCGC
>JAGUZZ010000103.1:0-6170 GCA_020060525.1 bacterium
CCTGCCGCCGTCCCCCGATCCGGGCGGCGCCGACGCGAACGCGCCGTCGCCGTCGATCACGAGATCGGCGCGCGGCGGCGGATCGACGTGAACGCGCGCGAGCACGCTCTCCACGTTGAGCGAATCGAGCGCGGAGACGACGTCGACGACGTAATCGTAGTCGCCGAGCCAGGCGGACAGCGGAACGCGCACCTCGAAGGGGAGCAAAACCGCGCCGCCGGGCGCGATCGGATCCGTCACGAGGGGCGAGGCCGACCCGCCGAGGGTCGCGATCATGCCGGGGACGAGGTTCCAGGAGACGCGGTAGCTCTCCGTCTCGGCGCCTTGATTCCGGAGCTCGACCGTGTACCGGATCGTCCTTCCGGCGATCGTGGCCTGATACGACGAGCCTCCCGCGCCCGTTCCGACGTCGCCGAAGACGCCCTCGCCGTTCCCGTCCACGAGCGCGTCGACGACGCGCGGCGGCGTCACGAAGACGCGGCCGCGCACGCTGTCGACGAAATAGCGCTTGTTCGTCTTGCAGCCGTCGACGACGACGTCGAACCAGCCGCCCGCGCAGGCGGCGGGAACGACGACGGTCATCGTGTACGATCCGGCGGGGACGCCGCGCATCGTCGACGTCGAATCGCCGATGCGGACCTCCCATCCGGGGGGCGGAGTCCACCAGATATCGAAGAGGTTCTCCCCCGCCTCGTTCTGAACCTCGATCTCGAACGCGATCTCGCTCCCCGGGCTCGCCGTCCGTATCGACGAGCCGCCGAGCGCGGTGCCGAGATACCCGTAGACGTTGTCGCCGGTGCCGTCGATCATGAGATCGATTTCGTTTCCCGCGGATATCGAGAACGACGCCGAGACGCTCTCCCGCGCGAAGGCCGAAACGGACGAGACGAAATTGAATATGGACACGTACGTGTCGTAGGACGCGTTCGACGGGACCGTCACCGCGAAGACGTAGCCGCGCTCGCTCCGCGGGGGCATGACCGGCGTCCTCCAGGGAAGCTGACGCATATCCGCTCCGTCGACGACGGCCGCGGTCCAGGCGCCTCCCGGCGCGGTCCATGAAACGGAGAACGAATCGGCGACGGCGCCTTCGTTCTGGATCGTGAAGGGGATATATATCGTCGTGCCGCGCGCGGCGGCGACGGATATAGCGCCGCCCCCGCCCGCACCGGTCGGATCGACGATGTCGTCGCCGCTCCCGCAGATCACGACGTCCACCTTCGGCGCGAGCACCCGCGTGACGGCTCGTACGGCGTCCGCTCGCAACGTGTCGGTGAGCGAGGCCGCTTTGACGACGCTCGCGTAGTCGCCCCCGAGAAGCGATGACGGCACGCTCACGCGAAACGTGAAGGACGCGGATCCCCCGGACGGAACGAGCGCCGTGACGAACGCGCGCGTTCGGACGATCCCCCCGGCGACGACGTCGGCCGTGAGCGGCGCCGGAACCGCCCAGCTGACGCGGAACGAATCCGCGACGGCGCCGGCGTTGTGGAGGTCCACCGTGTACGTCACCTGGGCGGACGGAGCGGTCTCGCGGTACGAGATCCCGCCGCCGCCCGAGGGATCGATCACGCCGTAGCCGTTCGCGTCGATGACGAGATCGGCGAGGCACACCGCGGGGACGACGTTCGTCGCGAGCAGCGCGCTGTCGTGGCGGTTCGCGAACGCCGTCGAAACCGCGTCGACGACGGTCGAGTACCCGCCGATCGCCGCCCCTTCCGGAACGCTCACGACAACTTCGGCCTGGATCTTCGATCCCGCGGCGATGGCCGGCGCGGTCCACGGGAAGGGATGCGTCGCGCCGCCGTACCGGATCGACGCGGTCCAGCCCGCGGGGACGACGGCGGTCAGCCGGTAGCTGTCGGCGTCGGGCCCCTCGTTCTCGATGTCGATGAGATAGACGACCGTCCGGCCGGCCTCGGCGCTCCGCACGGCGTACCCGCCCTCGCCGGTGCCCGGCGCGCCGAACCGGTCGTCACCGTCTCCGTCGACCGCGAGATCCACCCAGCGGCGATAGACGAGCGACACGTCGTCGATGTAGGTCCACGTCTCGTAGAAGTTGTTGAAGCTGTTCTCCTGGTAGAAATAGAGCCGAACGGTCTGGCCCGCGTACGCGGTCATCGCGTATCCGACCGGCGCCGCGCCGTCGTCGTCGAGCCAGCCTGAATCCTTGAAGAGGTGGTTCGCCTCGCCGAAAGAATAGTCGACGACCGTGGCGAGGACGGCGCCGGAGGTGCTGCGGATCTGCATCCGGAACGGGTCGTAGAACGAACCGTCGTATCCCTGCTGGCGGAACGAGAAGAAGAGCGCCGCGCTCGAGATGTTCGCCGGGATGGCGACGTCCTGATAGATGAACCCGAACCGGTTGCCGCGGACCGGCGCGTACTTGAAGCCGATGAGGGCCGAGTAGTTGCCGCCGCGCGGCAGGTCGAGCAGTACCGCATGATCGGCCCAGCGCGGATCGCCGGTCCCGCTCTGGATCTGTCCGGCCCCGTCGACCCAACCGCCGGCGAAGCTCCCGGTCTCGAAGCCGCCGTTCGCCACGAGCTCCCCGGCGTTCGCCGCGGCGGCGATCGAGACGAGGAAACATATGCCGGCCGCTATCCGCGTCATCGCCCGTCTCCCGCTCCGGCGCCGTGGAAGTAATTCATGATCTTCTCGTTGAACTTGAGCCGCATGCCGACGTGGAATCCGCGTCGCGAGAAGCCGTTGCCCGCCGTGTCCGCGTCCTCCCGGCCCCCGAAGTCGTATCCGGCGCCGGCCCAGACGTTCTCCGCGACGACGCGGCCGATTTCGACGCCGCCGCCGTAGCTCGTCGTGCGCGTTTCGCGCTGCGTCACGACGCGCGCCGCCACGCCGACGTCCCAGCTCCCGGCGAACGTCCGGACGACCTGCGCTTGGAGCATGTACGCGGACGAGGCGGCGGCGTATTCCCGGAACGTGTTCTCGACGCGGCGCCCCGCGATCTTGCCCTCGATCTCCCATTCGCGCGCGGGCCGCCAGTTCGCCTCGACGGAACCGAGCGCTTCGCGGTCGATCCCGTCCGGATGCGCCGGGCTTCTCTCCTCGTAGTTCGCCCGCAGCAGCGAGAGAACGGTGAGCGCGTCCCCGCCCCCCGGCCGCAGCGAAAGGCCGAGCAGCGTCCCTCCCTTGACGTGGTTCGGCTCCCGCTTCTCGTCGGAGAACCAGAGATCGCCGCGGAGCAGCATCGCCCAGCGTTCGCCGGCGCGGCGGAGAGCGGCGAGCTCGGAGAGATGCTTGCGGCGATCGGGCTCGAGGCGGAGCTCGTAGCTCCCCTTGAGGCGGTACGCGCCGCCCGCCGGCGTCAGGACCGCGTTCGTCGACCACGAAAGATGATCGTCGACGGCCTCGCCGCTCACCGTCGCGACCTTCTCGAGAGCGATCGTCGCCGCGAGCTCGTCGGAGAAGGCGACGCGCTCCTTGATGCCGAGAACCGCCTGCGCGCGCTCGCCGCTCATCGCTCCCTCGAGCTGGTATCGCGAATACGCCTGGATATCGTCCGTGAGGTTCGATTCGAGCCCGAGCTGCGTGAGGTGCCGCGTGCCGCTTCGGCTTCCCGTGCGGTACTCGTGCTTGAGCGCGGCCGACACTCGGCGGGAGAGCCGCCTCGTGAGCTTCGCCTGTATGCGGTTCGGATACTCCTCGACCTCGTCGCCGTCGAGAATTTGATCCCACTGGATCTCCCCCGCCGTCCGGTCCCCCGAGAGACCGAGCCCCGCGCGCAGGAGGAAGCTCCGCCGGGATCCGTCGTTCGCGTCGCTCCGGGCCGCCGCGGCGGCGCCGAGCGATCCCTCGACGCGTCCCCGCGCGTAGCGGGCGACGAGGTCCGCGTAGTCCTTCTCCTCGTCGCGCTCCCGAAACGCGTGCCGGAAGCCGCTCGCGCCGAGCGTGAAACGCGGCGCGAACCGCCAGAGCGCGTCGGCGCCGTATGTGCGGCTCCCGAGCTCGGTCTTGCCTCCGGTGAACGACGGATTGAAGAACGAATCGTCGACCTTCCGGTAATAGGCGCTCCACCGCGCGTCCGCCCCGTGCTCGCCCGCGAGACGAGCGCGAAACGCGTCGCCGCCGCCGAGAACGAACTTCTCGCTGTGGGCGAACTCGCTCTCGACGCGCACGCCGCCGCCGAGGCGCCCGGCGAGATCGACGCCGAAGAGCGTCGCTGTTTCCACGCCTTCGTCCTCGAGCACCGCCGTCGTCCCGAAGACGAGGCTGTCCATGACGGCGAGCGAGCTGCGCGCGCCGTAGATGAGATTGCGCACGCCCGCGTCCCTGCACTCGTAGCTCACGACGATTGTCACCGGATCGAGGTTCGCGTCGAAGCGGGGAACCGGCTCCTTGAAGAGTATGCTCCCGTCCATGTGGTTGATGTCGTAGTCGCGGTTCACCTGCTTGTAATCCACGCGGAGGATACGCTCGTGAAGGTAGCGGTCGCGCACTTCGATGCGCACCTTCTCGCTTCCCTCGACGAGCGGATAGTGCGCGAGAAAATAGAATCCGCTCGTCCCCTCGCCCGGAATCTCCTCCTGATAGGTGATCTGATCGGTGTTGGTGACGAAGGCGCGGATCGCGCCCCGACGGAAGCGCGCCTCGCCCGTCGCGCCGTTGAAGGAGCGGTGGTAGCGCGTGAACTCCGTCTTCGCGAAATCGGTCCGGAAATCGCCGATCGTCGCCGTGTACCGGCGGTGGTCGAGCCGCGCGAAAGCGCCGCTGCGGGACGCCGTGTTGAAGCGCAGCTCGCTCGCGTCTCCGTAGACCGGATAGTACTTCTCGGGCTCGATGCGGCGGAAGAGCATGTCGTCGCGCATGGGCCGCGTGTTGATCGCGGCGGTCAGCACGTGCCCGGCGCGCACCTCTCCCTGTCCGTAGAGAGCGACGACGCCTTCGGCGTACGCGCCGTCGGGATTGCGCTCGAGCGACCGGTGCGTGCTCCCGGCTCCCGAGAGCATGCTGTATCCGAGCACCCCCTCGCCGTACCCCGTGAGGAACCATCGGCGCAGCGGGCTCTCGTACGCCACGCGGCACGCGGCGGATAGATCGCCGAGCGCGACGCGCACGAGCTCGCGCCGCGAGTCGCGCTCCGGCGGGAGCGAGAGCGTCACGCGTCCCCCGAACGTCGCGGCTTGAACGCCCGCCTGCTGCGGATTCGCGTCGAGCGAGTCGACGAGATCGGCGGGGCCCGTCACCGTGACGAATACGCCGTCGCGCACGGGCAGCCCGCTGCGGTCGCTCACGAGGAACACCGCTTCGGGGCGCGATTTCCCGTCCGCGGGCGCCGAGACGATCTCGCGCTCCGGCACGATCGCGTGAGGCCGCCCCGCGAGATACACGTGCCGCACGCAGCTGCTCCGCTTGCCGCCGTACTCGCGGCAGACGACGAGGATGTCGTTGCGGCCTTCCTCGATCTTGACGCCGTAGAAGACGGTGCCGAATATCCCCGCGGCCACGTCGATCTTTCGGAGACCCACGCGGTCCTTTCCGACCGGGACGTTGTTCACGTAGAGCTCGACGTCGGAGCCGAGCGGCGACACGACGTCGACGTCGATCTCTCCCCGCGAGTAGAAGACCGCTCCCTCTGCGGGCCGGACGATGTCGGCGCACGTCCCGGCGGAGTCGGAGAGCGCATACGCTCCGGCGCCCGCCAGGTCGAGAACGTCGGGAAGCCCCGGATCGCCGGACGCGTACCCCGCCGGCGGCGCGACCCGGATCTCCACCCGCCTGTTGAGCGCGCGCCCCGCCTCGTTCGCGTTCGAGGAGACCGGTTCGCGGTCTCCCTTCCCAGTGTAGTCCATGCGATCCTCGGGAATTCCGCTCATCCGGAGTATCTGGAACACGGAGCGGGCGCGGGCGATCGAGAGCTCGAGGTTCGACGGGAACCGCGCGCTCGCGATCGGGACGTCGTCCGTGTGCCCCTCGACAAGGATCGTCCATCCGGGATGCTCGCGGATCCAGAGCGAGAGCGCCGCGACCTGCGGAAGCGGGATCCCCTCGATCTCGGCCGCGCCGGCCCTGAAATGCGTGCTCGGAATCGTGATCGCGTCGAACGACTCCCTCGGCTCCGCTGGGGAAACGCCCTCCGGCCGCGGAGCCGCGCCGGTTCCCGAGCCGAGCCCCTCCCCGCGGTTCGCGGCGGTATCCGCGACCGCGGCGGC
>JAGUZZ010000241.1:0-5820 GCA_020060525.1 bacterium
CGGCGCCTCGCCGGCCGCGCCCCCGGCGGCCGCGCAGAGCGCGCAGGAAGCCGCGATCGCGCACGATCGAATCAGCCGGCGGCCACGACGACACAGAGCTTCTCCCTTCTGCACACCCCACCTCCCGTTCCGATATACTCGACGAGACACACGTACATGCCCGGCGGAAGAACGGCGCCGCCGTCGTCCGTTCCGTCCCACTTGCAGGAAAAGGTCCTCGCGCCGCCCGACTCGGCGAATACTCGCCGAAGCTCGATCCCGGCCATGCTGAATATCCGCACGCGGAATCCGACCTCGCCCCCGGCGAGAGCGCCCGATATCGACACGGAGCCGTGCCGCGAGGGCGAAAACGGATTCGGGGCGAGCGCGGGGCGCGTCCCCTTCGGAGCGACGCTGGAACGCGTCGAATTCTCGGCGCCGGGCGTCGCCCGGTCGCGCGCGGCCGAGCGGTGCCAGACGCCTCCCGGAAGAGCGCTGCACGCCGTCTCGGACAGGCGCTCGATGCTCCGTCCCCGCTCAGCGCCGAGAAGGTCGCGATAGGCGACCGACTCGACGAGAGCGCCCGAGTCGTCGTGGAGCGATACCCTGTCGGCCACGCCGTCGCGCCCGGTGTCGTTGAGCGAGGGCCATCCGCCGGCGGGGGTTCGGACGGGAGCCGCGCAGCGCGGGTATCTCGCCGCGAAGACCGATGAATCGCGCGCGAGAACGAGATACCTGAACGGCGCGAGAACGAGCGGTTCCCGCGAAATGAGGCGCCGCGACCCCGCGGCGTCGCATATCGTCCAGCCGGCGAGATCGCGGGAGGCGCCTCCGGCGCAGACGATCTCGACCCACTCGCACTCTCCATCGCCGGGACGGTACATGATCTCGTTCACGACGACGTCGCCGGGCGAGGTTCGAAGCTCGAAGCGAAGGGAATCGTCGCCCGCCCAATCGTCGGGAGCTCCTTCCACGAACGACCGGACGGCGAACCGATCGGCGAAGGGAGCGCGCGCCTTCACCGCGATCGAGTCGAGCGCGCCCGGATCGAGCCGAAGCTCCTTTCGCGCCGCCGCCGAATCCGCGGCGAGTCCGCTTTCGACGACGACGCGCACCCGCACGGCGCACTCGAACCGCTCGAGCCCCGCGTTCGCGAATTTCAGCTTGAAGGCGAACGGAGCGCCGGGGCAGGGAAGCTCGTCCGGCGGCGCGTGAGAAAGCGCGAGGTCGCGCGCGAAGAAGTTCCTGCGACCCGGCGTCGGCGTCGCCGCGGTGAAATCGACGTCGTTGCGGTCGCTGTCCGCTCCGTCCGGCTTTCGCGCGAGGCTCGAGCCCGCCGGAACGTCCGGCGCGGGGCCTCCCTCGAAGAGCCCCTCGAGCGCGAGCGGGCCGTACCCGATAAGGTCCTCGATCCCCGCCGGAGACACGAGGCGGACCGCGTCGGGACCGTTCTCGAGCCCGCCCGCGAGGAGATATCCGCTCGCCGGACCGAGCGCGCCGCCGGCGACGCAGACGACCTCTCCGGGACCGATTCGCGCGGGCGCGGCGCCCGTCCAGACGCACCGGGCCCTTCCCGAGGCGCCGTCGAGGGATTCGATGCGCCAGAGCGAGAGATCGACCGTGTCGCGGCCGGCGTTGTACAGCTCGACGAACTCCCATCCGTCGTCTCTGCCAGGATGGTCGTAATACACTTCGTTGACGACCACCCGTCCGGCCGCCCCGCGCGTCGCCGGGATTTCATCGAGGGGATAGGGAGGAATAACGGCGGGAAATAAAAAAAGGCTCCACCACATCACGACCACCACCCTTCACACGAGCCGGGATCGATTCAAGCAGATCGTCGGAGCGTTTTCAAGTGAAATATGGCGGCGGATCAGCGGATGACCCCGAGCCGCTTCAGCGCGGCGTTGCCCGCGCCAGAGCCTTTTTCGTAACCGTACCACGCGTCGGCGACGCGGCCTTCGGGATCGATGATGTAGTTGAGAGGAACGGCGCTGTGGCCCTTCAGCGTCTGGTAGCGGCGGTAATAGAGATCCTGCACGGCGGCGGAGGTGTCGACGGCGTTCGCGAAGCCGATCGACGCCTTCCGCAGATACTCGAGCGCCGGGCCGCGGTCATCTGCGAAGTTGACGCCCAGGACGACCAGCCCGTTCTTCCCGTGCCGTTTGCGCAGCCGCTCGAGATGCGGAAGCTCCACGCGGCACGGCGGACACGCGAGGCGCCAGAAACAGAGCCAGACCGTTTTGCCCCGCTGCTCGGAAAGCGTGAAGCTCGTGCCGTCGAGGAGCGCGACCGTGAAATCCGGCGCGACGCTTCCGGGCGGAAGCAGCCCGCGATGGAGCGTGGGCGGAAGGTATTCCTCCCAGCCGGCGGGCGGCCGCCACGAGAAGAGATCGCGGGGCATCGCCGCGTTCACCGAAACCTTCCGCCAGTGCTCGCGCTTCACGATCTCGCGATCGAGCCGCACCGTTTCGATGAGCCTCCGCGGGAGACCGTCGCTCCGCGCGATCCAGAAGGCGCGGCTGCGTTTGCGCTCGTCGTATTCGGCGACGACGATGTCGCAGATTTCGCCGTCGACGGTCGAGATCCCGATGCTTCGCACCTCGTCGAGAAACGGCTCCATGGGATCCGCGAGTCCGTGAAAGATGCTCGGATCGAGGATCGGGGCCGACATCCCCGTTCCGAGGGTGTTCGTCTCGCCGCCGATCGACCGCGATCCGGCGGGAACGGGCTGCCGGATGAAGGTGTTTTCCGCGCCCGCGGGGGCGCGGATCGAATCGATCCCCGGCATGGAGGGCCGGCCGGTCGGCCAATATACCCACATATCTCGGCCGTCGACGACGATGATGCCCGTCCGCGAGCCGTCGCCGCTGCGCGACTCGAGCCGAGCGAGGTTCGGCCTGCCGAGACGAAGCTCGTAGGACGACCGGCCGATCTCCTCGCCGTTCGTCTCCCACACGAACTCGCTCTCGAGGGAAAGGGTCTTCGCGTCCCGCAACGCTCCGTACATCTTCCTGAAGAGAGCGTAGGCCGCGGGATCCCCTTTTCGCGCCCGGTCCGGCGATCGTCCGGCGGCGGCCGTCGCCGACGACAGCGCGACGAGGACGGCCGCGAGAACGATCTCGCGCGCTCGACGCCGCGCCGGTCCCGAGCGGAAGGCAAACCGCTCCGTCATACGAGCCCCCACGCTTTCCGGGCGATCCACTCGGCTCCGAGAAGCGCGACGAGGACGATCAAGGCGGGCACGCTTCCGCGCAGCTCTCGGGCGCTCCGCCGGTCCACGCTCCGGCCCGAGAGATCGAACGCCGAAACGACCGAATCGATCGCGCCGCGCTCGACGAAGGCGCCGCCCGACTCCGCGGCGATTCGAGCGAGGAGCGAGCCGTCCCTCGAGAGATCGAGAAACTCCACCGAAGCCGGTTCAACGGCGAACGCGACGGGGCTCGACGCGACGGCGGTCCCCGGCCCTTCGACCGCGACGGCGCTGTACGATCCCGGCGAGAGACCCTCGAGCGACGCGCGATAGACGCCCCGCCGGCGCGCGTCGCGCTCGAACAGGAACGTGGCGGCCACATCCGCCGGCGCGTCTCCGGCGCGGCGCAGCTCGCCGCGAAGCGTACCGGGCGCGTCCCTCTCCCCGATCGAGGCGGTAAGCCGCACGCGGTCGCCGCTTCGATACACCGTGCGATCGGCGTCGAGGGCGAGCGGGGGAGATTTCGCGCCCTCGGCGAGGTACTGAACGAGTCCGCCGAAAAAGGATTCGTACACGCGGGCTCCTTCGGCGCCCGCGAGCCTCCATCGCCACAGGGGAAATCCGAGCACGGCGGCCGTGAGACCGCTCCCCCGGCGTTCAATCGCGAGAAACGCCCTCGCGCTCGAGCCGCTCGCGAGGGTGAACGGCGTCTCGGCGCCCGCGCTCGGAACCACTCCCGCGATGCCGGCGGGAAGCGGCGGCATCGCGGCGAGCGCGCGCTCCGAACCGAGCATCGCGGCGAACCGCTCCCCGGCCGCCTCGGCCGATACCTT
Source organism: bacterium (assembly GCA_020060525.1). Lineage (GTDB taxonomy): Bacteria > Krumholzibacteriota > Krumholzibacteriia > Krumholzibacteriales > Krumholzibacteriaceae > SSS58A. The sequence goes on from JAGUZZ010000241.1 coordinate 4,006, forward strand.
CACGAAATGCTCGCCGTATTCGATGCGCGGCGTTCCCGCGCGCCTGACGGGAAGGACGGGCTCGATCAATCCGAAAGAATCCCCGCCCCGCGCCATCGGCGACCCCTCGTCGGCGAGAAAGAGCGCGCTCCCTCCCTCCTCGACGTATCGAACGAGCGTTTCGACGTTCTCCTTCTCGGCGAAGAGGCGCGCGTCGTCCGAGACGATAACGAGATCGTAGCGGGCGAGCCCGGATGAGGACCGCGGAAAGGTCCAGCGCGATCCTCCCGGATCGAGGGTGAATCCCCGTCCGGCGGCCCCGAGCGCGATCTCACCCTCGAGCCGCTCCGACCGTCCGACGAGATCGCGGAGGAACGCCGAGTTCCAATCCGCGAGATTGTCCACGTAGAGCAGGCGAACCCTCTCCTTGCGCACGTCGATACGGATCGATTCGCTGTTGTTGCCGCGGTCGCGCTCGGGCCCGCCGGGAATCGCCTCGACGGTGAGACGGCGCGCCCCCTCGCGCTCGGGAAGGTAGTCGAAAGCGGCGGCGAGAAGCTCGCTGTCCCGGCGCACCGCGAGCACGGCGGCGGCGAGGCGTTTTCCGTCTTCGATGAGACGCACCTCGACGGCGCTTCCGCGGAAGCCCTCGGCCCGTATGACCGCTTCCACGGGAACCGTCGTGCCGCGATAGGCGACGCGATCCGCGACGACCTCCTCGACGGCGACGTCGGCGCTTCGGGCGGTGTCTCCGTATCCGACCGCGAAAACGGGGGCGTACGCGCCCCTCCCGCTCGCGACCATTCCGCGCGTCGTCCGGCCGTCGCTCAGCAGCACGACCGCGGCGACCGCGCCGGGGTATCGATCCCCCGCGCCGTCGAGCGCGCCCCGGATATCGGTGCCGTCCCGGTCGGGCGCCGCCGTCCCGCCCGCCTGAAGGGGATCCGGCGCGAGGGCGTCCGCGAACGGGAGAACGACGACCTCCGCTTGTCTCCGCGAGAGCTCGCGCCGCAGGCGCTCGGCGTCCTCGAGGGCGGCGTCGAGCCTCGGGCGGCCGCCGGCGTCTCGCGTTTCCATGCTGCGCGACCGGTCGAGAAGCACGATCACGAGCGGCCGGCGCGTTTCCGTCCGCGTCATGACGATCGCCGGATTGACGACGAGAAGAGCGAGGACCGCGAAGCTCGCGGCGCGAAGAACGCGGAGCAGCGCGCGCCGCGCGGGGGGCAGAGGCGGGGCCGTGCGGCGGTACGCGGCGACGGAAAGAACGACGAGCCCCGCGGCGAGAACCGTCGTCCAAATCGTGAACCGCATGGCGATATCCAGGTCCATATCTCGTTCTCCCTCGGGGCCGGGCGGCGGGTTCTTATGCTATCAGAAAGCGGAGCGGCGTCATAGAGAAAGAGCGCCGGCGCTGTGGCGCCGGCGCTCGTGCCGTCTCCGAGGGAAGAAACGAGCCGGGATCTAGTTGGTTTTCGGTCCGTGCGTGCTGCCGACCTTGGCGCCGGCGCGGCTTTCCGGCTTCTCCGATCCGGCGTCGCCCCCCGGCGCGCCGAACGATCTCACCGCCTCGACGACGGTATCGTAGCTCTCGAGGATCGTTTGAAACTCGAGGAGCTCGAACACCTCGTACACGTCCGCGACCATCGAGGCGAGCTTGAGATCGCCGCCGTTCTCCCGGATCGACTTGATTTCGCTGATGAAGATGCCCCATCCGGCCGATGAGATATAGTTCACGCCGGCGAGATCGATGACGATGTTGAATCGGTTTTTCTTGAGCAGTCTCTTCAGACTCTCCTCGAGCTCGGCCGACGTCGTGGTATCCACGTACCCTTGAAC
>JAGUZZ010000321.1:0-3989 GCA_020060525.1 bacterium
GGCGCCGCGGGCGCGGCGGTCGCGTCCGAGCGCGAGCGCGACCGGATGCGGACGAGCCTCCTCGCGGCGGGCGTCCTGTCGATCGTCTTTCTCGGGGTGCTCGCCGCGATCGCGTTCCAAATCCCCTTGATTCTCAAGTGGTTACGAATGAGCGGGCTCTTTTAGGCCCCCCGCGGCCGGTTTTTTCGCAGGGATTCGCCGTTGCGGACGATAGTATAGAATGTTAGATTGCACGGGCGTTATTTGTGCCCGTCCGGGTGTTCGAATCGGTTAATCGCAAGCAGGGATTGCAGAAGGGAAAGGAGCTCTCCGATGAAGAAGGCCTTCGCCGCCGCCATGATCCTGTGTCTCGTCCTGCCCGCTCTCCTCGTCGCCGAGGAGACGGAGAAGAAGCCGCCGACGCCGCTTCAGACGTACCTCAAGGATAGAACCGCCGAGAATTTCTCCAACGCGCATACCGCGTACAACGCCCAGATCAAGGATACGATGAACTACGCCTCGATCACCGCGCTCGCGTGGCTCCACATGTTCGAGCTCGACCGCCATCTCGAGTTCCTGAACGAGCATCTCGGAGAGCTCAAGAACATGCAGAAGTTCCAGTACGCGAATATGCTGCTCGAGCTCGACCGCAACACGGACGCCATCGCCGTGTACGAGAAGATCGTCGAGGCGAGTCCGAAGTGGTCGTGCCCGTGGCGGCATATGGGAGAGGCCTATTACAAGGATAAGGACTACGCCGCAGCCGAGAAGGCGCTTCTCATGGCGATCGAAACGCGCGAGGAGCACTACGACGCCTACATGTGGCTCGCCGAGGTGTACCACGCGTGGGGCAAGTACGACAAAGGTATCGCGACGCTCGAGAAGGGTCTCACGATGTACGGCAAGGACATCGAGGATCCGGAGGAAGAATACAGCAGCGCGAAGGTGGCGTTCCTCCACCTCGATCTGCTGAAGGGCGCGAAAAAGACCAATACCGAAGCCTACAAGCACGCGCTCGAGCACGCGAAGAAGTTCGATCCCGAGAACGAGCGGCTCAAGAACTACTAGACGATCGCTTCGCACTGCCGACGTCATCGGCGCACGGCCCCCGGCTCGCGAGAGCCGGGGGCCGTGTGCATTTTCGGGTCTTGCCCGGCGCCTCGCCAAGCGGTACTATGACGGTATCTCATCAACCACGAGGGGTTATGAGGCGCATCATCGTTCAGTTCGAGTTGCGTTTCTTTCGTGTTTCCGCCCCTGGCCCGTGGTATCTCAGGTACCGGCGGAGCGAAGAGACGTGGATCGCGCAACCCGTCCATGTAAGGGAATGACGGCGCGGAGGGCGGGCTCCGCCCGATGCCGCGCAAGGAGGCTCGGTTGACGGAAGCCGGCAACATTCTCATGACGATCGCCGTCGTGAGCGCGCTCTGCGGCGTCGTCTTCGCCGTCTCGATCGTCTCGGCGCTCGAGGCTCGCGGCGTGAAGATCAACTGGATCTGGCTCCGCGTCCTCATCGTGAGCAGATACCTCGGTCTCTACAGGGAAACGACGAGGAAGGAGACGGGACGTCCGGGACCCTTGTACTACGGGTACGTGATCTCGATGGCGCTCGCCCTCGTGTTTGCGATCGCCGGGTTGGCCCTGCGGGCCGCCGGATCGCGCTGAAGAGGCCGCGGCTCGCGCCATTCGCGACTCGGCTCCGCGGCGAACCCAGCGCCCGCTCGTCGAATAGGCGGAGAGGTCGCTCGACGTGGAAACCTTCGTTGCCCCGAAACCGTTCGTCGAAGATCCTCGCTACGAGAAGGCTCGCCGCGATGCCCTCGCGGAGCTCGATCTCGATTCGATCGACGAGCCGATCGTCGATATCGTCGCAGGATTCGGGGCTGTTCCGCATTGCTTCACGCTGCAGAGTTGTTACGGACACTTCGTTTGCGCTCCCGGGCAGGATCCGCGGAGCCTCGACCCGATGACGCGCGGCTGCGCCGGCCGGGTGCGGTACAGAATCGCGTACATCGGCTTCTGCCTCGAGAACAGCCGGCGGGGGCGCGCGCTTCGGGAATCCCTCGCGCGCGTTCCTGCGATCGACCCCGACTGCGTCCAGTTCGGATCCGCCGAGTGGTTCTGGAAACAATACGCGAACTCGTATGCGCTTCAGGTGGAGCCCCTTGCCCAGCGGCTGCTGGACGAAGCCGTCCTCGAGCCCGACGAGGCGCTTCACATCCAAAACGTCAGAGACCTCTTTTTCGAGGAGCTCAGGAGAATTCTGGCCGCGGAGCTGCGGCCGGCGGGTTGACGGTCGTCGAAAGGAAAGGCGGTGGCAACGGAGCGTATGAAACTAAGCGTAAAAACCTTGACCACTGGCTTGGAGTTCCACGGCGAGCTGCAGGGCAAGCGTCAGCACTACTACGTTCTTTCCAGCGCGCGGCAGTATTTCGTCATGTCCGTTTCCCGCAGCAAGCGCGACGCGGGGTACTTCAACCTCGTCAGCAAATCCGCCGTGGATAAGCTCTATCGCCGGCTTCGCGGCCAGCTCGGCCTGACGGCGAAGCTCGTTTTCACCCGTTCGAGGAACCGGCGCCTCGTGCCGTCGCGGCTGGCCGCGCTGAACATGCTGTACGTCCTGGTCGCGACGAGCCGGGCGGGCATCGACAGGCGCCATACGTCGCGGGAGATATTCTTCAACGTGAAGGCATAGAGGGAAACCGAAACGGCCGGCGGCGGGAGGACACTCGGGCGCCGTCGAATCTCCGGAGGATCACGGAGGCATTTTGAGCGAACCGCCGATGGAGAAAAGGAACACGTGAGTTCTTCGAGCGACCGGAACGCGAACGAATCGGCGGGGCCATGGGCCTGGTTTCTGCCCGCGGCGTACGCGGCGCACGTGATCGAAGAGGCCTTCGCCGGCGGCGGTTTCATGTCGTGGATGTACGCCGGGGGAGGCGTCCGGCTGTCGTTGACGGCGTTTCTCGGCCTCAACGCGGCCGGCGTGATCCTCTTGTGTCTCGCCGCATGGGCGGCCCGAAGAACGAAAGCCTATGGATGGCCTTTGGCGAGCGGGGCGGCGATCGTTTTCGTGAACGGCATCTGGCACGCCGCGATTTGCGCGATGACGCGCTCCTACATCCCGGGCGTGCTGACGGGGCTCGTCGTCTATATCCCCGTGGGCGTCGTCGTCTTGTTTCGGATGCGGCGCATGCTCTCTCCGCGGCTCTTCGCGTCGGCGATAGCCGTCGGATTCGTGATCCATGGAGTCGTGTTGTGGCTCGTGCTGCGGATGCCCGGGTTCGAGCTGGGATGACCGCCGATGGAGGTTGAGCGGTGAACCGCAAAAGGATCCTCTTCGTCAGCGGATCGATCGGTCTCGGCCACGTGACGCGGGATCTCGCCATCGCGCGGGAGATCAGGGCGCTCGTTCCCGCGGAGATCGAATGGCTTGCGGCGTCGCCGGCCGATCGATTTCTCGTCGAAGCCGGCGAGACGCTGCATCCCGCGGCCGCGCGACTCGTCGACATGACCGCGATCGCCGAGGCGCAGAGCGCCTCCGGCGGGCTCAGCCTGATTCGATACGCGTTGAGCGCGCGGACGAAGTGGACCCGCAACTTCGACGTCGTGGACGAGATCATGGCGGGCGGCGGATTCGATCTCCTGATCGGCGACGAGACCTACGAGATCTCGCTCGGCTACCGGAAGCGGCCGGCCCGGAAAAAACGGCCCTTCGTCATGATCTACGACTTCGTCGGATTGGACGCCGTGTCGAAACACCCGTTCGAGAGGCTGGGGGTCTATCTCTGGAACCGCAATTGGGCCGGCAAGGGGCTCAAGGCGCGGCCGCCCGTGGATCTGGGGCTTTTTATCGGCGAGGAGAAAGACGTGCCGGATACGAGTTTCGGGCCGTTCCTGCCGAATCGCCGGGAATGGGCGAGGGCGCGATGCAGATTCGTCGGGTACGTTCTCGACTTCGATCCGGCGCTGCTCTCGGATACCGGCGCGCTTCGCGCCGAGCTCGGATA
>JAGUZZ010000367.1:0-6271 GCA_020060525.1 bacterium
CCGCCAGAGAACGACGACGGCGCCGATCGCCGTACCGACGACGCGGCGCCATTCCCGGACCGCCGGGCGCGAAGCAGCGCGGCCGCGGCGCGAGATCCCGGCTCTCCGATGCCCCATGATCCCCCTAGCGATCGTTCGTTTCCTCGAAGCGTCCGCCGAGATGCTTCGCGAGAAAACGTTCGGCGGCCGCGTAGAACGCGAGCCTGTTCTTCGGCTTCGCGATCCCGTGCCCCTCGTCGGGAAAGAGCAGGTACTCGTGGGGCACGCCCCGCTCGCGCAGCGAGGCCGCGATCCTCTCCGCCTGCTCCGGCGGGTTCGTCCTGTCGAGCGCTCCGTGAACGAGCATGAGCGGCGCGGCGATCCTGTCCGCCTCGTTGATCGGAGATCTCCGGGCGAGCATATCGGCGTCGGCCACGGGATCCCCGATGCGCAAGAAAAACTCGCTCCGGTAGGGGATCCAGTACGGCGGCGGATTCTCGAGCCATGAGCGAAGATCCATGACTCCCGACGCCACGACGCCGCAGCGGAAAAGGCCGGGTTCAGCGGCGATCGCGGAGAGCGCCGTCAAGCCGCCGAATCCGAATCCGAAGACGGCGATCCGCTTCGGATCCGCGATACGCCGGTCGATCGCCCATCGCGCCGCGTCCACGATGTCGCCGGTGATGGCGCCGCCCCATTCGCGGTTCCCCGCGTTCGCGAAATTCTTGCCGAAACCCGCCGATCCGCGATGATTCACCTGCAGACACGCGTAGCCCCGGTTCGCGAGCCCTTGAACCTCCGCGCTGAAACCCCAATAATACCTGCCCCACGGCTCCGCGTGCACGAGGATGACGAGCGGGAGGTTCGATCCCTTCGACCCCGGCGGCAGAGTCAAGTAGCCCGGCAGCTCGAGTCCGTCCCTCGCCGCGATGGAAACCGGTTCCATGCGAGCGAGCTCGTAGTCGCGCAGCGCCGGCTTGTCGTCGAAGAGAAACGTCCCTTTCCGCGAGCCGCGGTCGTATGCGTAGTACGATACCGGGCCGTCGTCTTTCGAGTAGCTCACGATCCATACGGCGTCGGCCGTGTCGCGGCTCACGAGGTTGAAATCCCCGTCGTCGATGCCGCGGAGAGCTTCGATGTCGTCTTTGACGCGCGGATCGAGGATCCGCACCACGTTCCGGGGTCCGGCGAAAAAGACGGCCTGAACGTCGTGGCTGCGCGGATCGAGCCAGGCCATGGAAACGTCGTAGTCGGGGTGTTCCGCGATGACGCTCAGCGACCCGTCCTCGAGCGACACGGACACGAGTCTCCCAGCGTTCGCTCCGATCGCGTCGACGCAGTACATCGCGGAGCCGCTCAGCGTGAAACGCACCGGGCCGCTCGACGCCCCCTCCTCCAGGGTCCATCGGCGGAGCTCCCTCCATGGATCGCTTTCGCTCGAACGCACGAGAAGCGACGATTCCCCGCGTTCCTCCATAGCGAAAGCACCCCGCACGGCGAAGCTCGTGTCGGCGAACCAGCGCATGATCGACCCGGGGTTCCGAGCCGCGAGAACGAGACCGCCCGTCCGCAGATCGAGGCGATACGCGTCGAAACGCGTTTTGTCGTTCCTGTTCATCTGCACGAGCGCTTCGTTCGGCCGGTTGTTCCAGAGGGCGATAACGGAGACGGCGACGCTGTCGAACGGCGTGTAATCGCGGGTCTCCCCGGTCTCGACGTCGACGCCGTAGAGGCGGAAGTCCTCCATGCCGGTGCGATCCATGACGTAGAGTATGCGCCGGCCGTCCTTCGTCCAATGAAAGCTCTTGATGCCGCGCTCCACGGCGCGCGTCAGCGGGCGGTCGCCGCCGTCGCCGACGTCCCGCACGTATATGTTGAGCGCCGCGTCGCGCGGGGCGAGATAGGCCATCAGTCGCCCGTCGGGCGAGATCATCGGGTAGGAGGCGACCGGATTGTCGAAGAGAACGCGCAGCGGGATGAGATCGCTCTCTCGTTTCGCGCACGACGCCGCGAGCGCCGCCGCCCCGACGAGGGCCGCGACGGGAACGAGCCTTCGCGCCGCTCTCCTGATCATGCTGAAATCCTCCACCCTGTTGTACACCGAAACTCCCGCTCGGTTCGCATTTTATGCCGGATCCGGCTGCGGCGTCAAGACCTTGGCTCGATGCCGCTTCCGTCGAGAAACCGTCGCAGGCTCGCGAGCGAGCGCTCCACATAGAGCCTCTTGCGCTCGATGCGGCGAGCGGAAAGCTCCGGCAGAAGGCCGAAGTTGACGTTCATCGGCTGGTAGGGGCCGCCGCCCCCGGCGCAGTGCCGCTGCAGGGCGCCGAGCAGCGTTTCCGGAGGGAAAAGAAGCGGATCGCGGCCCCCGATGAACCGCTCGACGTTCAACGACGAGATCGTTCCGTGGGCGATCGATTCCATGTATCCCTCGACCCCCGTTATCTGGCCGGCGAAGAAGAGACCGCGACGCCTCGTCGACATCTGGGCGGCGTCGAGGAGGCGCGGGGCGTCGAGAAAGGTGTTCCGGTGAACCGCTCCCCAGCGAAGGATGGCCGGCTCGCGGAAACCGGGAAGAACGGTCAAGAGCTCGCGCTGGGCGTCGCGCGCGAGACGCGTCTGAAATCCGACGAGCCCCATGAGCGCTCCGTCGCGCGTCTCCCGGCGAAGCTGCAGAACCGCGTGCGGCTCGCGTCCGGTGCGCGGATCGGCCAGCCCCTTCGGCTTGAGCGGTCCGAAACGGAGGGCGTCTTCGCCGCGCGAGGCGATAACCTCCACGGGGAGGCAGCGCTCGAAGCAGCGCGCGTCCTCGAAGCCCCTCCTCTCGATGACCGGCGCCGCGCGGAGAAACGCCACGAGCTGCTCGTACCGCTCGCGGTCGACGGGGATGTTCCAGTAGTCGTCGCCGCCCTTTCCGTATCGCGAACCCCAGAACCCCGCTCCCTCGTCGAGCGCCTCCGCGCTCACCGATATCGAGATCGCGTCGTAGAAATGAAGGTGCTCCTCGCCGAAATGGCGCGCGATCGCGGTCGACAGGAGCTCCGACGAGAGCGGTCCGGTCGCGATCGCCGCGACCGGCGGGAGATCGAGGTCCGTCTGCTCTCTCCTCGCGAGATCGATGAGCGGCTCCCCCTCGACGAGATCCGTGACCGCCTGGGCGAAGAGCGTCCGGTCGACCGCGAGCGCGTGCCCCGCCGGGACGCGGGTCCGCTCGGCGGCCTCGAGGAGGCGGCAACCGACCATGCGAAGCTCGCGTTTGAGAAGGCCCGACGCCGTCTCGGCGTCGTCCGATTTCAGGGAGTTGCTGCAGACGAGCTCCGCGAGGAGCCCCGTGCCGTGGGCGGGAGTCGTCGCGCCGGGGCGCATCTCGATGAGCGTGACGGGGACGCCGCGTCCGGCGAGCTGCAGCGCGAGCTCGCTGCCCGCGAGCCCTCCGCCGACGACGGCGACCGGAACCGTCACGGAACGACCTCGTGCCGGCACGACGGACACCGGAGGTATTTTCCCTTTTTCTTGCTGTCCTTCTCGACGAGGTAGTCCTTCGAGCAGGCCGGGCAAAGTCGGCCGGTGGGCTTATCCCAGCTCGCGTAGGTGCACTTCGGATAGTTGCTGCATCCGAAGAAGACCTTGCCGCGTTTCGTGCGCCTCTCCCCGATCTGGCCGCCGCAACCGGGGATCGGGCACGGAATCCCGAGGGTGACCGCTTCCGTGTACTTGCAGGAGGGGTATTTCGTGCACGCGATGAATTTGCCGAAGCGCCCGTTGCGGTACGCGAGCTTGCCGCCGCATTGGGGGCACGCGCGGTCGATCGCCTCCTCTTCCTCGAGAGGCCGCGTGAAGCGGCACTCGGGGAACCCGGGGCACGCGAGGAACGGGCCGTTGCGTCCCCATTTCTTGACGAGCGTCTTGCCGCAGTTCTCGCACACCGCGTCCGACTCTTCCTGGACGAGGCTCCGCAGCTCCGCGCGCCGCTCCTTGACCGCGGCGAGATCGACCGTGAGCGGCTCGTAAAAGAGCTTCACGACGTCGCGCCAGTCCTCCTTCGCCTCCTCGACCTTGTCGAGCTCCGTTTCCATGCGCGCCGTGAAGTCGACCTCGAAGATGTCGCGGAAGAGGCGATCGAGCATCTTCCAGACCTGCTCTCCGAGCTCGCTCGGATGCAGGGAGCTTCCCTTTTTCTGGACGTAGTCGCGGGCCTGAATGACGCCGAGGATGGTGGCGTAGGTGCTCGGCCGTCCGATCCCCTTCTCCTCGAGCTCCTTGATGAGAGAGGCCTCGGTGTAGCGGGGCGGCGGCTCCGTGAAATGCTGCGACGCGTCGAGGCTCCGTATCGAGACGGCGTCCCCCGCGGCGAGATCCGGCAGCCATTCGTCGCGCTCCGGAGCGTCGTCCTGCATGACGGCGAGAAAACCCGGCTTGACGAGCTTTCGACCGCCGGCTCGCAGGAGATAACGCTCTCCCGCGGCGACGTCCACCTCGCGCACCGCGTACACCGCGGGCGCCGCGAGAGAGGCGAGGAAGCGCTGCCAGACGAGCCGGTAGAGGGCGAGCTGGTCCTTGTTGAGGTGCGCGCGCAGCCCGTCCGGGGTGCGGTAGCAGTCGGTCGGCCGGATCGCCTCGTGCGCGTCCTGCGCGAGCTTCGTCTTCTTGAACGTTCTTCGGCCGCCCGGAAGGATTTCCGGTCCGTGGGCCTCCGCGAGGTACGACGTTCCCCGGCCGTACGCCTCGTCGCTCACGCGCGTCGAGTCCGTCCTCATGTAGCTGATGAGACCCACAGACCCCTCGGGTCCGAGATCGACGCCCTCGTACAGCTGCTGCGCGACGAGCATCGTCTTCTTCGCCGAGAAGCCGAGTCTCGTCGCCGCCTCCCGCTGCATCGTGCTCGTGATGAAGGGAGGCTGCGGGTTGCGGAGCTTTTCCCGGTCGACGGCGGCGCTCACGACGAGCCGCTCGCGCCTGATCGCCGCGAGCGCTTCGCCGGCCTTCGCCTCGGACGGAATCTCGGGCTTTTTCCCGTCGATCTTGAGAAGCTTCGCCGCGAACGGCTCGCCCGTCGAGGTTTCGAGCGTTCCCTCGATCGACCAGTACTCGCGCGGCACGAACGCCCGGATCTCTTCCTCCCGCTCGCAGATGAGGCGGAGCCCGACGCTCTGCACGCGGCCGGCGCTGAGCCCCTTGTAGAAGATCTTCCAGAGAACGGGGCTGATGAGGTACCCGAAGAGCCGGTCGAGCACGCGCCGCGCCTGCTGGGCGTTCACCTTGTCCGTGTCGATGTCCCGCGGGCTGCCGACCGCATCGTCGAGCGCCTTCTTCGTTATTTCGTTGAAGATGATCCGCTTGATCGGCGTCTTCGACTGCTTGAGCACCTCGTTGAGGTGCCAGGCGATCGCTTCTCCCTCGCGGTCCATGTCGGTCGCGAGGAGAATCGCCGAGCTCTTGCCGGCCTCCCGCTTGAGATCCGCGAGGACCTTCGTCTTGCCCTTGACCGCCACGTACTTCGGAGCGAAACCCTTCTCGACGTCGATGCCGAGCTCGCGCTGCGGAAGATCCCGCACGTGTCCGACGGAGGCCTTGACGGCGTATCCCGCGCCGAGATATTTCTTGATGGTTCGCGCTTTGGCGGGCGATTCGACGACGACGAGAACCTGATCCACGAGTGCTCCCTTCTCAGTGCAGCGGTTCGTCGCGCCGCGCCGCGTCGGGGTTCACGTCGTCCGGAAGGTCGACGATATATCGTCCGGCGAGCTCCTTCACCTCGTCGAGGGACACCGGAGGCGCGAATTCGAACGCGGCGTTGTCGATGATCATGCTGAGCTGCATCTCGGAGACGATGCCGAGACGGCGCAGGTTGATGAGATATCCCTGTGCCGCGATCGAAAGGCCCTGTTTCTCGAAATCCCCGAGCACGCGGCTCCCCGAGAGGGCGGCCGGGTCGGGTACGCGGTCGCTCGAGGCGGCGCCGATGTCCAGCATCCGGAAGGCCTGGCGGATCTCGAACCGGTTGTACCCCAGGCCCTCGAGCTCCTCCTGCACGAGCGCGGATTCCCGGATCTCGCCCGGATCGAGATCCATGATGTAGTCGAGAATTTCCTTGATCCGTTCGCTCATCATCGCGATGCCGCCCGCTTTCCGCCGGAGCAATTCAGCGTATAATGCCGCTCAGGCGCCCTTTCCGCAACATTTTTTGTACTTCTTGCCGCTTCCGCACGGGCAGGGATCGTTGCGGCCGGCCCGCTGTTCCACGCGAACGGGCTCCCGCTTCGGCGGCGGGGCGAGCGCGGCCTCCCGCGCC
>JAGUZZ010000326.1:0-13404 GCA_020060525.1 bacterium
ACGCTCTTCCGATCTGGGCACCACGAACCTCATCGCCCGCGAGCTCGGCATTCCCCTCGATCCGACGGCCGCCGCGAGGCTCGCCGCGTGCGCGACGACGACGCGGAGCGTCGACGGCATGGCCGTCGCGGGACGCTGCTACTTTCTGCAGGTGGGCGTCGGCATCACCGCGCTCGCCGTCGACGGGACGACGCGCAAGCTCAAGAGCCGTTTCGGCGTTCTCGCGTACCCCGGAGCGGCGGCTCGGCGGATGTCCCGTCTCCGTCCCGTTCATCTCGACATCACCGTCGACGGGGAGCGATACCGCGTCCGCTCGATCGAGGCGACCGTGGCGAACAACGGCGTTCTCGCGGGCATGTTCTTCCGCAAAGGTCCGGACGTCCGCATGGACGACGGACACATAGACGTGTGCGTCCTCGCCGCGCGAAGCCCGTTCGATTACCCGCGTCTCGTTTTCGACATCCTCGCCGGCCGCCATGGCCCGCCGCGCGTTCTGTTTCTCCCCGCGGGCCGGAACGTTAGAATCGAGAGCCGGACGCCCCTCGCCGTTCAAGCGGACGGCGACATCATCGGCGCGACCCCCGTCGAGATCGAGGTTCTTCCCCGGACCGTTTCCGTGATCGCCCCGGAAGCCGCCGAGCGGACCGCCGACCGAGGTCTCGCCCGTTCGCTGCTCCTCGATCCGTACCTCGAGGGACTCCGCCGGCAGTGGAGCACCTGAGCGCCGCCCGCGCGGCGAGAAAGGGATATGCCATGGCCGATCTGTCCACGACCTACATGGGGCTCCGGCTCGCGAACCCCTTCCTCGTCGCGAGCTGCAGCCATACGAAGACCGTCGAAGGCGTCAAGAAATGCGCGGACGGCGGCGCCGGCGCGGTCGTTCTCAAATCGCTCTTCGAAGAGCAGATACTCGCCGACCTGCGCGAGAGCGAGATCGAAGCCGAGTTCCTCTGGCATCCCGAGGCGCTCGATTACGTGCAGCGGATGGGGCTCGAGCTCGGCCCCGCGGAGTATCTCCGGCTCGTGCGCGAATCGAAGAAAGCTGTCTCGATCCCCGTGATCGCGAGCCTTCACTGTCTGACGCCGAAGCTCTGGATCGATTACGTGAGAAAGATCGCCGACGCCGGCGCCGACGCGATCGAGCTCAACATCTCCATCATGCCGAGCGATCCGAAACGCACCTCGGCCGACATCGAACAACGCCACCTCGAGATCGTCGAAAGCGCCGCCCGCGCGGTCAAGCTGCCCGTGGCGGCGAAGATCGGTCCGCACTTCACGTCGATCGCGCACATTGCGGGGGAGCTCCAGAAACGCGGCGCGTCGGCGCTCGTGCTCTTCAACCGCTTCTACCAGTTCGACATCGATCTCGAAAAGCTGGAGCTCAAAGGCGCCTACCGCCTGAGCACGCCGTTCGAAATCGCGCTGCCGCTGCGCTGGATCGCCCTGCTCTCGGGCAAGGTGAAGTGCGATCTCTCCGCCTCGACCGGCGTTCACGACGCCGCGGGCGCGATCAAGATGCTGCTCGCCGGCGCGACGACCGTGCAGCTTTGCTCGGCGCTCTATCTCAAGGGGATCGGGCAGATCGGAACCGTCCGCGACGGCGTCGAGGCATGGATGAACGAGCACGGCATGAAAACGCTCGCCGACGCGCGCGGCAGGATGAGCCAGATGCGGAGCGGCGCGCCGGAACTCTACGAGAGACTCCAGTACATCAAGGCGCTCGTCGGGATCGACTGACGGTCCGCGCGTCGAGCGCCCCTCTGACCGCCCGCAGCAGCGCCATGATGGAGAAGGGCTTCTGCAGAAACGGGATCCCCCGGGCGCGGATGGTCTCCCAGCGCGCCTCGTCCCCGACGAATCCGCTGCACAGCAGAACGGGGAGATCGGATCTCCTTTCCGCTATTCGGCCGACGAGTTGCAGCCCGTCGCCGTCGGGAAGCACGACGTCGGCGACGACGAGATCGATCGCCCCTCCCTCGGAATCGATGATCGCGGCGGCGTCGCCCGCCGCCGCCGCCGCGCGAACGGCGTAGCCGTTCACGCCGAGGGCCCTCACGATGAAATCGCGAACCGCTTCGTTGTCCTCGACGACGAGGATGCGCTCTCCGGCCCCCATGAGATCGCGCAGGGAGGTCGAATCTCCTCTCGGCTCCTCGACCCCCTCCTTTGAAACCGGGAAGAAGATCCTGAAGGTCGTTCCCGCGTTCGGGGCGCTCGAGACGTCGATCCACCCGCCGTGCTGCTTGACGACCCCGTACACGACCGTAAGCCCCCAACCGGTGCCTCTGTCGGCCTTCTTCGTGCTGAAGAAAGGCTCGAATATCCTCCGCTGCGTCTCTTGATCCATGCCGACGCCGGTGTCGGAAACGGACAGCCGCACGTGCCAGCCCGGCCGAGCCTCCGGATGCGTCCGGCAGTATTCGAGGTCGATCTCCATCGCGTCCGTTCTCACGACGAGGGCCCCCCCGTCGGGCATGGCGTCCTTCGCGTTCATGACGAGATTCACGACGACCTGCTCGAGATTGCCCTCGTCGGCCCTGACGGGGAGAAGTCCGTTCGCGAGCTCGATCGAGAGGGTCACGTTCTCGCCGGCGAGCTTGTCGAGCATCCTACTCATGTCGGCGATCTTCCTGTTGAGATCGACGGGCGCGAACCGAAGCTCCTGCCGGCGGCTGAAGACGAGAAGCTGGTGCGTAAGGCGCGATGCGCGCTCCGCGGCCGCGTTGATCTCCTCGAGATCGTCGCGGACCGCCTCCTCGAGCCCCGGTCGCGCGAGCGCGAGCTCGGCGTTCCCCTTGATCGCGACGAGGAGGTTGTTGAAATCGTGGGCGATCGCCCCCGTGAGGGCTCCGAGCGCCTCCATCTTTTGCGCCTGCGCGAGCTGCCTCTGGAGCCGCTCCGTCTCGGCCGCCGCGCGCGCCCGGTCCGTCTCGGCTCGCTGGAGCGACTCGGCCATGTCGTTGAAGCCCGCGGCGAGCTTCCCGAGCTCCGATACTCCCGAAAGCCTCGGCGCTCGCGCGCCGAGATCGCCGGCGGCGAGCTTTCTCCCCGTTTCGACGAGGCTGCCGAGCGGATGCCGGTAGAGCCGGTATCCGATAACCATCGCCCCCGCCGCCATGACGGCGGCCACGACGGCGCACATCGCCGCGATCTTGAGGATCAGACGGTCGAACCGCGCGTGCATCGCCGAGCGGGGAATACCGACGAAGACGATGAGATCGTCTTCGCGCATCGTGCTCTTCAGGGTGATGAACGAATAGTAGCGCTCGATCCCGTCGGGGCCGGGCGCATCGACGAACCCCTCTCCCTCGGCGAGCGCCGCTTCCAGCAAGGGTCCCGACGGGTACGGCCGTCCCACGAGCGACGTGTCGGAGCTGTGCACGAGGATGGTCCCCCGGCGATCCACCTTCGTGAGCGTCGAGCCGTCCGGCAGCCCTTCCAGCACGCCGCGCTCGTAGCGGTCGAGCCAGTCGAGCCGCATCGCGAGGAACAGGACCGCCGTCGTTCGGCCGGCGGCGTCGCGCACCGGATTACCGAAGTTGATGCCGGGGCGTCCGGTGATCCTGCCGACCTGATATTCGCCGATCGCGAACCCCTCCGTTTCGACGGCGAGCCTGAAATAAGCGCGGTCCGCCAGGTTCACCCCGTTCGGCAGCGGAAGCCCGCTCGCGACGACGCTCCCGTCGAGAGCGACGAGACCGATGTTGGCGTACCGTTCGTCCGCTCCGAGCAGGTCCGCGAAGAGCGCTTCGCAAGCAGCGGCGTCGCCCCGGCGAACTTCCGGAAGGCGCGAGAGCGAGAGAAGGAGCTGCCGGGCGCCGCTTATAAGTTGCCGCTCGTCCATCGCGATGAAATCGCCGATGCGGGCGGCGCAGTCCGCCGCGTCCTCGATCGCCGTCCTTCGCATCTCGACGCCCGCATAGAGCAGCACGATCGCGATGGGGACCACCGCGAAGACGAGGACGAAGATCATGTGCAGTTGGAGGCTCGAGGGAGAGAAAAGCACCTTGCCCGGGCGCCCCGGACGCGGGGGCGAGGATTCCTGCCGCGTCATGCCGATCATCCCCGATCTCGTTTCCCGCGAAAACGTAAAACCCCGCCTGATCGATACACGGAACCCGCCGCTCGCTCGTATGTATTCCCCGGGGTGCCGCCGCTTGTGTCAGTATGAGACGGCGTCCCCCGACTGTCAACAATATTTGACAATAATTCGGTGCGGGCGACGCCCTTTTTTGAGGCGTTTCAGCCGTTTCGCTTGACATGATTCCATGCCGCCGGTACAATTCTATCGCGTTTACATCTCGACGTCAGGGGGTACCCGGAATGAACGATGAGAACTGCATCGTTTACGTCGTTGATGACGATCCCTCCGTGAGGACGCTCCTCAAGAAACTGATGCAATCGATCGGCCTTCCCGTCGAAGTGTACGCCTCCTCCCGGGAATTCCTCGATCATCCGCATCCCGCGGTGCCGTCGTGTCTCATTCTCGACGTGCGGATGCCCGGCCAGAGCGGATTCGAGCTTCAGGAACAGCTGGCGGCGTCGAGCGAAGCGGTTCCGATCGTTTTTATCACCGGCTTCGGGAACGTCCCGCAGAGCGTTCGCGCCATGAAGGCCGGGGCGGTCGATTTTCTCGAAAAGCCCTTCGAGAATCAGGAGATGCTCGACGCCGTGAATCGGGGGCTCGAGCGCAGCAGGCGGTTTCTCGAGCGTCGCCGCGAGGAGTCGAAGATCGAGGAGCTCGTCAAGACGCTCTCGCCTCGCGAATACGACGTATTCGTCAGGATCGTGGCCGGCCTGGCGAACAAGGAAGCGGCGCACGAGCTCGGCCTGAGCGAGAAGACCGTCAAAATACACCGCGCGCGCGTCATGCGGAAGATGAACGCGGGAAGCTTCGCCGAGCTCGTTCGCATGGCGGAGCGGCTCCGCATCTCCGTCAAGCAACCCCAGCCCTGATCGCCGCCCGCGCGATCGGGCTTCACGAACCTCTTCCGTCGCGTTTCCCCCTCCTCGCACGTCGCCTCCCGTCTCTCCCTCCTCCTTCACGCTCCCGCGGCCTCATAGGCCCTTGGTCTTATACAGGTAATTCCAAAGATTGATTGACGGCTCGATACCGAAATGGCATTGATGAGAGCGACACTGCACTCCGCGCGAGGGCGCTCCCGGCGCGCTCTCCCGGAAGCGAGGTTTCGGCATGACGATTCTCGACTTCGAACGGATCGTCCGAACCGAGCAAGCCGCGGCGAACCACCTGCTCGAGCGGTGCTCCGCCGCGGCTCCGCCGCGATGCCCCGTCTGCTCCCGCGAAAAGCTCTACGTCATCGAGAGCGGAAAACGCCGCCGCTGCGCGCGGTGCGGACACACGTTCAACCCTTTCGCCGGACGATGGCTCGACTCGGTCAAGATCGATGCCCGCCGCTGGCTCTGGCTCGTGAAGCTCTTCGAGCTCGAAACCCCCGCGACGGTGGCGGCGGATGAAACGACCGTGAGCTATCCGACGGTCCTCAAGGCGGTCGACACGATCAGGTGCGCGATCGCCGGCACCGCGGGCCCCGTGCCGCCGGGCTGCGAGGCGGATCCCGTCCACCGGCGGCTTTCGGGAGTCGCGGCGGGCGGCGACGCCCCGGACCGGATCGGCGCCGTTCCTCGGGAGCGGATCGTCCTTTCGATGCGGATCGGAGAGGATTGCCTCGTCATGACGGATCGAACCCTCGATTGCGCCGCGCTCTTCTGCTGCGGCCGCAGGCTCGACGTCGTCGATCGCGGCAAGGGGTTCCCCAGGCTGCGCGTCTACAGCGGCGCGAAGGGGTTCTGGCCGTTCGCGAAGGAGCGCCTGGCGAAATACCACGGCGTCTCGCCCGGCAAGCTTCCCTGGTACCTCGAGGAGATGTCCTTCCGCTGGAGAAACCGCGGCGCCCCGCTCTTCGAACCGATCCTCGACAGGCTGTGCGCGTACGCCGCCCCCGCCCGCCCTCCTTCCGGGAGGGGATGTCCGTCGTTCGACGCCGACGGGGCCCGCGGCGAGTTCTCCGTTCGGCGCGAAGTCCGCATACCGTGACGCTCGCGGCCGCCGGCCGTCTCCTCGTACTGTATCCGCCCATCCTCCGTTGCATTGACCGCCGATCGCCGCTATAATCCTCCCTCGTTCGACACATTCACCCGAACCCGGGAGGATCGCGGATTATGAAGTGCCTGCTGCTGCTCGCCGTGTCGCTCCTCGTCGCTGGCTCCGCCGCGCGCGCGGAGACGAACCCCCTGCTCGAGGAATGGAAAACCCCCTTCGGAGCGCCCCCGTTCGACCGGATCGAGGCCGCTCACTACGCGCCGGCGATCCGCGAGGGGATGCGCCGCCAGCGCGAGGCCATCGCGGCGATCGCCGCCGACGCCTCCGCGCCGACCTTCGAGAACACGATCGAGGCCCTCGAGCTCAGCGGCGAGCTTCTCGCGCGCGTCGGCAACGTGTTCCGCGCGATGACCTCGGCCAATACGAGCGACGAGATACAGGCGATCGCGAGGGAGCTCGCGCCGGAGCAGTCCGCGCACGCCGACGCGATCCTCTTCGACGGAAAACTCTTCTCGAGGGTGAAAGCGCTTCATGACGCGCGGGAAAACCTCTCGCTCGCTCCGGAGCAGCGGCGCCTCCTCGACCGCTGGTACCGCGACTTCGTGCGCGGCGGCGCCCTCCTCGACGAGGCAGGGAAGGGGCGGCTCTCGAAGATCAACGGCGAGCTCTCCGTGCTCGGCCTGCGCTTCGCGGAGAACGTCCTCAAGGAAACGAACGCCTTCGAGCTCGTCGTCGACTCGAAGAGCGATCTCGCCGGGCTTCCTCCCGCGGTCGTCGAAGCGGCGGCCGAGGCGGCGTCGCGCCGGGGCCGCGAAGGCGCATGGCTCTTCACGCTTCACAAGCCGAGCATCGTGCCGTTCCTCCAGTACTCTCCCCGGCGCGAGCTGCGGGAGAAGCTGTTCCGGGGATACGTCTCCCGCGGGGACAACGGCGGCGAGCTCGACAACAACGCGATCCTCTCGCGGATCGCGGCGCTCCGCGTCGAGCGCGCGAAGCTCCTCGGGTACGAGACGCACGCGCACTTCGCGCTCGAGGAAAGCATGGCGAAGGAGCCGAAGCGCGTGTACGCGTTCCTCGACGAGCTGTGGACCCCCGCCCTCGCGCGCGCCCGGAACGAGGCGCGCTCGCTCCAGGCCATCGTCGACGCCGAGGGGGGCGGATTCAAGCTCGAGCCGTGGGACTGGTGGTACTACGCGGAGAAGCTCCGCAAGGCCCGGTACGAGCTCGACGACGAGATGCTCCGGCCCTATTTCCGGCTCGAGAACGTCGTCGCCGGAGCGTTCGACGTCGCGACGAGGCTCTGGGGGATCACGTTCGTCGAGAGAACCGATCTGCCCGTGTACAACGCCGAGGTGCGCGTCTTCGAGGTCAAGGAGGCCGACGGAAGCCACATCGGCATCCTCTATACCGACTACTTTCCCCGGGACAACAAGCGGGGCGGGGCGTGGTGCGGCGAGCTGCGCGGAGCGTCGAAGATCGGAGGTCTCGAGGTGGCGCCGATCATTACGAACTGCGGCAACTTCGCGAGGCCCGCGGGCGGCGACCCCTCCCTTCTCAACTTCGACGAGGTCACGACGCTCTTCCACGAGTTCGGCCACGCCCTGCACGGGCTCCTCACCGAATGCACGTATCCGTCCCTTTCGGGGACCGCGGTCGCGACCGACTTCGTCGAGCTCCCCTCGCAGATCATGGAGAACTGGGCTCTCGATCCCGAGGTGCTGGGCTTATACGCGAGGCACTACGAGACGGGCGAGCGGATCCCGCCGGAGCTCGTCGAGAAGATCAAGAATTCGGGTTTCTTCAATCAGGGGTTCGCGACGGTCGAATACCTCGCCGCATCCTACCTCGATATGGACTGGCACACGCTCGGCGAGCCGAAGGAACTCGACACGAAGACGTTCGAGGCCGCCTCGCTCGAGCGGATCGGCCTCATGCCCGAGATCGTGACCAGGTACCGCAGCCCGTATTTCTCGCACATCTTCGGCGGCGGCGGCGGGTACGCGGCCGGGTACTACAGCTACATCTGGGCGGAGGTGCTCGACGCGGACGCCTTCCAGGCGTTCAAGGAAACGAGCCTCTTCGATCGCGCCACGGCGGAATCGTTCCGCCGGAACATCCTTGCGATGGGCGGCGCCGAGGACCCGATGGAGCTGTACAAGCGCTTTCGAGGACGCGAGCCGAGTATCGAGCCGCTCCTCGAGCGCCGCGGGCTCAAATAGCGCCGCCGTTTCGCGTCGTCCGGAGAGAGTCCCGGCGCGCCCGCGTCGGCGGGCGCGCCGGGAGAGCGCGCCGGCGCTAGCGTTTCTCGAAGAGGCGGAGATACGCGCCGTAGCCCTCCCGCTCGAGATCTTCCTTCGGGACGAATCGCAGCGCGGCCGAGTTGATGCAATACCGCAGGCCCGTCGGCCTCGGGCCGTCCGGAAACACGTGTCCGAGGTGGGAGTCCCCCGCGGCGCTGCGAACCTCGGTGCGCGTCATGCCGTGTCCCCGGTCGACGCGCTCGACGACGTTCGTCGGCTCGATCGGTTTCGTGAAGCTCGGCCACCCGGTGCCGCTGTCGAACTTGTCGAGCGAGCTGAAGAGCGGCTCCCCCGAGACGACGTCCACGTAGATCCCCTCGCGATGCTCGTTCCAGAACTCGTTCATGAAGGGCGGCTCGGTGCCGCACTGCTGCGTCACCCGGTACTGCTCGGCGCTGAGGGTCGCCCGCAGCGTCTCTCCGTCGGGCTTCGCGTAGCCCTTGGCGCCGGCGTCGCCCGCCGCGGCGTCCGAACGGGGCGCGCCGCTCTCCCGCGGCGCCCTCGGCGGCTTCCTGCCGTCCTTCCAGACGTCCTCGATGAATCGCTGACGTCCCGAACCCGACCGGTAGAGCCGGTATTCGACCGGACACGTCCGGTGGTAATCCTGATGGCGCTCCTCGGCCTCGTAGAACTCGGCGGCCGGACGGATCTCGGTCACGATCGGCTCGTCGAAAACGCCCGAAGCGTCGAGGGCGGCTTTCGAACGCTCGGCGAGACGTTTCTGATCGTCGTCGTGGTAGAAAACGACGCTCCGGTACTGCGGCCCGCGGTCCGCGAACTGCCCTCCCGGGTCGGTCGGATCGACGTGCATCCAGTAGACCTCGAGCAGGTCCTCGTAGCTCGCGACCGCGGGATCGTAATAGACCCTCACCGCCTCGACGTGCCCCGTCGTTCCCGAGCAGACCTGCTTGTAGCTCGGACGCGGAACGCGGCCGCCGGTATACCCCGAAACCGCCCGTATGACCCCCGGGACTTTTTCGAAATCGGCTTCGGTGCACCAGAAGCATCCGCCCGCGAACGTCGCGACGGCCTCCCGTGATTCCGTGCCTTCCATATCCGGCTGTCCTTTCCCGGGTCCCGCCGCCCCGCGCAGAGAGAAGACGGCGAGCCCCGCTATCAGAGCCGCAAAAGTGATATATCTAGCCATGGCGCACCTTCTTTGGTATCGCGTATGCATCCATTATCATATACACTCGAGGAGGCGTGTTTTCGGGCGCCGCCGCGCCGCGGGGAATCGATGGTGACCTCTCTCGTCAAAAAGCTGTTCGGGCTCTGTGGACGGACCCGGTTACGGGGATACACCGTTTTCGGGCAGAAGCACATACCGATGCTCCGGCTTCTCGATGAGCTTCGGAGACGGGGCGTGCGGGTCGAGGATCTCGACGCTCTCGAGATATTCGGCCGCGACGGCCTCGATCATACGACGACGTACGGAGGCGACGTGCGCAGCCTCGAGGTCTGGGAGATAGACGAGGACCGGCGGGCGGAGCTCGAGAAGAACCTTCCCGGCGCCTCCATCAAGATCGTCGACAGCTACGAGGAGATCGCGCGGACGCCGAACCGGTTCGATCTCGTCGTCGTCGACAACGCGATGGGGCTGTACGGCGGGCACTGCGACCATTTCGATCTCTTCCCCGGCGAAATATTCCGGATCGCCCGGGACGAATGCGTGCTCGCCCTCATCGTCATCCCCCGCATCGACGCGGCGACGCTCCGGCATTTCCCGGAGCTGAGCGATCCCGCATACCTCGCGCGGAGAGCGGCGTTCTACGGGGTGGAAGACGCGGCGGACATCCCGCGCGGACGGATCGTCGAAACGTACCGGGGATTCGTCGAACGGAGCGGGAGGCGCCTCGACTGGTCGTTCCTCATGAAACGAAGCGGCGCCGGCGTCGATTATCTCGTCCTCAAGATCTCGAAGTAGCCGCAGCCGGACGGCCCGAAGCGTCCGGCCCTCACCGCTCGGCGGCGGGGCCGACGATCACGCGCGCCGCGGCGTCGGCGACGACGTAGATCCGCTTGTTATTCGAAAGGGAATCGATCGGAACGATGAAAAAGCCTTTTTTGGTCTTGCTGTATCCGAGCGAAAGCCCTCGAACGATCTCGCCGTCCTTGAACTCGACCCGGATCTTGATGCCGTGGAGACTCGCGGCGTCCGCATCCTCGAAGCTTTTCTTTTCTTGGTATTCTTTTCTGCCCTCGTAGGATTTCACGAAAAACACCGCCTTGAGATCCGCGACCTTCACGTCCTTGACGGCTCCGGTATCGGGTCCATGCTCGACGTGCAGGTGGAACAGCGGCCTCTCGGCGACGAAATCGTGCGTGAAGCCCTTGAGAAGGCTTCCGTCCTTGAAGTGAACGACGACGTTGTTTCTTTCACCGATCATGCATCACACCTCGAGCGGCGCACGATGCGCCGCGATTGCCCGGCCGCCCCGCCCCGGGAAACGGCCGGGACAGGAGGTTCACACCAGTCTTCTCAAACGGATTGATACGTCGAACGTCGCGCCGCGCCGCTCGATCGTGAAGCGCACCGTCGCCCCCTCGCGCATGAGATACCCGCGGAGATCCTGCCACGTGAACCCGGCGGCGGCGCGGCCGTCGATCTCCGTTACGACGTCGCCCTCCTCGATCCCCGCCTCGGCCGCCGGCGAACCGTCGTATATCCGGAACACCCTGAACGTGTCGAAGCGCTCCCCCTCCATGAGGAACCGGATGCCGCACATGTCGAACTCGAACGGGGCGCCGAACCCCGCGTTCTTCTCGAGGAAGATCTGCGACCGGCGGTAATCGAGGACGACCGTGAAGCGGCTCAATATATCGGCGCCGACGATCCCCGAAAAGTCGGGGGACGAGAGCGCACCCGCCTCGTCGGAGGAGAAGTTGACGACGGGGTTCTCGAGGAGAATGGAACCGATGCGGATCCCCCTCACGCGGCCGACGACGCCGCGGCTTATCCCGCCGAGACCGAAGCCCGTCACGCCGGACACGGTCGAGGGGCTCTGCGCCGGCAGCGCGTTCTCCGTCGAAAAGGGCGTGTTGAAGAGACTGAGGCGCACGCCCGTGTCGAGCATGAGGAGGGCGTCGACCGGCTCGTCGGCGCCGTGCAGCAGCACGCGGGCCTCGATGAAGATGTATCCCCCGGCGATGTGAACGGGGATCCGCTCTCCCGGCCCGCTATACTCGAAGGAAGACGCGTCATGGAACTCGAGCCGCCCGCGCGCGTAATCGATGACGGTCACGAGCGTCGAGAGGAGATCCCCGCCGATGAGCCCGTCTTTGCGCTTGCCCCAGTGAGGATCCATCCGGCGGAGCGGGATCCCCGCGACGGACCGAGGTTCGAAGGAGATCCCCGGAACGGAAACCGCCGCGGAATCGACGAGGTAGATCCCGACCGTATCCTCTCCCGCGCCGCCCGCGCGCGCGACGAGGGTCTGCCGGAGACCGAGCGAGGATGCGACCGAATAATCGAGGGCGGAAAACTGGCCCGCGCCCGTGTCGAGCACGAACGTGAAGGGACCCGCCCCGTTTATCGTCGCCGGCACGTACACGATGCGGTCGAAAAACTCCGCGCCGGCGGCGACGGCTCCCGAGCCCCTTTCGAATCGCGGCACGGGAGGCGGCTGTTCCATCTGGGCGACGGCGACGGGGGCGAACAGGGCGCAGACGCAAAATGCAGGGAGCCAAGCTGCGGCCGCGGTTTTCACGATACACCCTCCTTCTACCCGGTCCGCGCGGAGACGGCGGGGGCGCTTCGTCGAGTAACCGGAGGATACATGTTTTTCTTTGACTTTCGCAAGAAATGATAGAACATTCCATATCTAACGCCGCCCACGAGGCCCCGCGCGCGGAGAACGGCGGCGCGCGAATCGCGAAGTCCGCGAAGCAAAAGCGAACTATGAGCAATCCTTTGAAAAAACCCGCGATTTTCATCCCCCTCGCCGTCATCGCCGCCGCCGTCGCGGTGAGGATCGTACTCTTCGTCTTGAAGGGTTCCGGGAGCGGCGGGAGAAACGAAATGCCTCCCGTCGCCGTCGAGGTGGACAGCGTCCGATTCGGTCCGATCGAGGAGATCCGCGAGTTCACCGGTTCCGTCTTTCCGTACAACCAATACGTCGTCGCCCCGAAGGTCTCGGGGAGACTCGTCGAGATCCGCAAGCGTATCGGCGACCGCGTGCAGACCGGGGAGCTCATCGCCCGCATCGACGACGCCGAGTATCGGCAGGCGACGCTCGAGGCCGAGGCGAACCTGCGGATCGCGGAAGCCGCCGTCGAGGAGGCGGCGAGCCAGCTCGCTCTCTCGCGCGACCAGAAGGAGCGCATGGAATCCCTCCGGGCGAAGGACCTCGCCTCGAACGCTGAGCTCGACGCGGCGCTCGCCGATTTCGCGGCGAAGCAGTCGCGTTACGAGCTCTCGCGGGCGCAGGTGGAGCAGCGCGAGGCGGCGCTCGAATCGGCCCGCATCCGTCTCGGGTACACGCGTCTCGCCGCCTCCCGCGCGGGGTACATCGGGGAGCGGTTCGTTGACGAGGGCGCGCTGCTCGCGCCGAACGCCGCCGTCGTCTCGGTCATCGAGATCGGATCGGTGATCGTGCGCAGCTCGGTCGCCGAGCGCGACTACCGGCTCGTCAAGCCGGGGCAACCCGCCGACGTGTCGGTGGACGCCCTGCCCGAAAAGACGTTTTCGGGGCGCGTCTCGCGCGTCGCGCCGATGCTGCAGGAGGCCTCCCGCATGGCGCAGATCGAGGTCGAGGTCGCGAACGCGGCGCTACTCCTCAAGCCGGGGATGTTCGCGCGGATCAGGGTCAAGATCGCCTCGCGCGACGACGCGCAGATCGTTCCGAGCCGGGCCGTCGTGAGCTCAACCGCCGGCACGGGAGTATTCGTCGTCCGCGACGGCGAGACGACGGCGCGCTTCGTCCCCGTGGAGGCCGGAATCGTCACCGCCGATCGCGCCGAGATCGTCTCCCCCGCCCTCGAAGGGCGGGTGGTCACGCTCGGGCAGCACCTTCTCGCGGACGGCAGCCCCGTCCTGCTTCC
>JAGUZZ010000319.1:0-2770 GCA_020060525.1 bacterium
CGGCGGGCGATGCGGCGGCGCTCGAGGGCGAGGGCCCGGGCCGCCGGTTCTTCGCGGCGCTCGGCGGCGCGAAGGGAGGCTCGCGATGAAGCTCGCCGTGGAGCTCTGGGTCAGACTCAAGGTCATCGATCTCGTGGCGCAGACCGCGAGCATCACGCTCGTCGACAAGCTGGATTTCGGCGGGCGGCTTCGCGGCCTGACGCGCTATTCGTACTGGGCGATGGACGCCGAGGGGGAGACGGCGCCCGAGATCCTCGAGGAGATCGACCGCGCGGTCCGTCTCGACGGCGCCTTCACGAATCAGAACAAGCATCTCTACAGGCTCTCGGGCGGCGCCGAGCCGCCGAGAGGCGACCTCGCGCTCGAGAAGGACTACCCCGCGGGCGGCGCGCCGGACGGAACGGTGTTCGCCGTCGATTGCCTCGTTCGCGAGCTGCGCCCCGACCGCGAGGCCGGGTTCGCGTCGCGTCTCGGCGGACGGCTTCGCGGCGTGAAGATCTCGCGCATGAAATACGGCGAAATATGGCGCATCACGGTCGGCGCGCCCTCGGAGCGCGCCGCGATCGCGGAGGCTGAGCGGATGCTCGTGAGCCGCTCGCGGCGCGAGGGGCTGCTCCTCAATCCGCATTACCAGCGGTACGAGATCCTCGGGACGAAACGGCTGTGACCGGCGGACGCCGCGGCGGGGGCATCCCGCCGGCGCGGCCCGCGGCGGCGGAAAGGACGACACGCTCCGTGAAGCTCAAGGAAGAATGCGCGGTATTCGGATGCCAGGGGGTCGACGACGCCGCCGGTATCGCGTACCTCGGTCTCTACGCGCTGCAGCATCGGGGGCAGGAGAGCTCGGGCATCGTCACCTCCGACGGCGTCCGCGTCTACGAGCACCGCGATCTCGGACTCGTCTCGAAGGTCTACGACCGCGAGACGCTCGACCGGCTGCGGGGGCGCATGTGCATCGGGCATAACCGCTACTCGACGACGGGCCTCACGAGCACGGCGAACATCCAGCCGATGCTCGTCGACTGCAAGATCGGCAAGATCGCCGTCGCGCACAACGGCAACCTCGTGAACGCGGTCGACCTCCGGCGGGCGATGGAGCTCGACGGGTCGATCTTCCGCAGCACCACCGACAGCGAGGTCCTCCTCCATCTCATCGCCCGCAGCCGCGCCGGCACGCTCGAGGAGATGATCATGGAGGCGCTCTCGAAGGCGCGCGGCGCCTTCTCGCTCGTGTTTCTCACGAAGGACCGGGTGATCGCGGCGCGCGATCCGCACGGCTTTCGGCCGCTCTGCCTCGGCCGCCTCGACGACGCGCACGTCGTCGCCTCCGAGAGCTGCGCCTTCGACATCATCGGCGCGACGTACCAGCGCGAGGTCGCGCCGGGAGAGCTCTGCGTCCTCGGCGAGGGCGGCCCGCGGTACCTGCGCTGGAGCGAGCCCGCCGCGAAACAGAACCGGTGCATCTTCGAGTTCATCTATTTTTCGCGCCCCGACAGCCGCGTCTTCGGGGAGAACGTCGACAAGGTCCGCCGCAAGCTCGGGCGCCGTCTCGCCGTCGAGTCGGCGGTGGACGCCGACATCGTGATCGCCGTGCCCGATTCGAGCAACACGATCGCGCTGGGCTACGCGGAGGAATCGAAGCTGCCGTTCGAGCTCGGCCTCATCCGCAACCATTATGTCGGGCGCACCTTCATCCAGCCCCGGCAGGCGATGAGGGACTGGGACGTGCGCATCAAGTTCAACCCGGTCCGGGGCGTGCTGAAGGGCAAGCGGGTCGTCGTCGTGGACGACTCGATCGTCCGCGGCTCGACGATGCGCAAGCTCGTCTCCATCATCCGGCAGGGCGGCGCGGCGGAGATCCACCTGCGCATCGGCTCGCCGCCCATCACGCACTCGTGCTTCTACGGCATCGACACGCCGACGCGCGGCGAGCTCATCGCCTCGAGCCACTCGGTCGAGGCGATCCGCGAGTATCTCGGCGTCGAGAGCCTCCACTATCTCTCCACCGAGGGGCTGCTCTCCTGCGTCGAGGAGCCGGACAACTACTGCGTCGCCTGCTTCACCGGCGCGTACCCCGTCGATCCCTCGGACGGCACGAACAAGACGGTCTTCGAGAGCCGGACCGGGTGCGGAGACGGGTTCGAAAACGAATAAGGGGGAGATTCCGGGGTCGGGGATGGCGAACGAGGGACACAGCACCGGACGCCTCGGCGATTCGTTCGCGATGCGCGCGCTGCATCCGCTCGTCGAGCGCCCGTCGCGGTACGCGGACTGCGAGCTCAACCTCGAGGGGGCCGGATTCGGCGAGGGGCGTTTCAACGTGCTCCTCGTATTTCCGGACTCCTACGAGATCGGCGCCTCCCACCAAGGGATACGTCTCCTCTACCACAAGCTCGCGGCGATGCCGGGGATCGGCGTCGAGTTCGCTTTCGCGCCGTGGCCCGACGCCGAGCGGCTCATGCGGGCGACGGGCGAGCCGCTCCGGTCGCTCGCGACGATGACGCCCGCGCGTCGGTTCGACCTCATCGGCTTCTCCGTCATGTACGAGCTCCACTACACGAACATCCTCGCGATGCTCGATCTCGCCGGCCTCTCGCTCGAAGCCGGCGCCCGCCGCGAGGAGGATCCGCTCGTCGCGGCCGGAGGGCCCTGCTGCACGAACCCGCTTCCGTTCCTTCCCGCCGTCGACGCGGTGTTTCTCGGGGACGCGGAGGATTCGCTCCGCGAGGCCGTGGAGGCGCTCGCGAGGCTCTCCGCCGCCGGCGCCGGC
>JAGUZZ010000123.1:0-3061 GCA_020060525.1 bacterium
CCGGAACGCCTCGCGGGCCGCGTCGTGCCCGGAGACGACCCCCCGCGCCTTGGCCCGTATGACGGCGTCCCCGGCCCTCCCCGCGTCGACGAGGAGCTTCGTCGTCGCGTCCCTGCGCGCGGCGTCCTCGAGGATCGCCGCCTTCACCGTTTCAGCGACGCGCCGTTCGCGATCGTCCACCGCGTCTCCTTTCCCCGGCGTTCATGCGGATCTCTTCGATCCGGTCCCGGATGCTCGCGGCCTTCTCGAAATGCATCGCGTCCGCCTCCCGCCTCATCTCGATCTCGAGCCTCTCGAGGATCGCGGGATCGTCCCCGCCCTCCGGCACGTAGACGCCCTCCGCGCTCTCCTCCCGGCGCCGCCGGGCGTCCGCGACCGAGGTCGAGAGCATCACCTCGTCGATCGACTTCACGATGGATCGCGGCGTGATGCCGTGGAGGCTGTTGTATTCGAGCTGCTTCTCGCGGCGCCGGTTCGTCTCGTCGATCGCCCGCGCCATCGATCCCGTGACGTTGTCGGCGTAAAAGATGACCGTGCCCCCGATATGGCGCGCCGCGCGCCCCGCCGTTTGGATGAGGGACGTCCGCTAGCGGAGGAACCCCTCCTTGTCGGCGTCGAGGATCGCCACGAGCGAGACCTCCGGCAGATCGAGCCCCTCGCGGAGCAGGTTGATGCCGACGAGGACGTCGAACTCGCCGAAGCGCAGGTCGCGCAGAATCTCGACCCGCTCGAGCGCGACGATGTCGCTGTGGAGGTAGCGGACGCGCACGCCGAGCTCCGAGAGGTACTGGGTCAGATCCTCGGACATGCGCTTCGTGAGCGTCGTCACGAGAACTCGCTCCCGGCGGTCGACGCGCCGCCGGATCTCGGCGAGAAGATCGTCGACCTGCCCGGCGACGGGGCGCACCTCGATCATCGGATCGACGAGGCCGGTGGGGCGCACGATCTGCTCGACGACCTCTCCGCCCGAGCGCTCGAGCTCGAAGCGATCGGGCGTCGCCGACACGAAGATGACCTGTTTCACGAGATCCTCGAACTCCGCGTACGTGAGCGGCCGGTTGTCGAGCGCGGAGGGCAGGCGGAAACCGTGCTCGACGAGCGTGAGCTTTCGGCTGCGGTCGCCGGCGAACATCCCGCGGATCTGCGGCACCGTCACGTGCGATTCGTCGATGACGACGAGAAAGTCGCCGCGAAAGTAGTCGATGAGGGTCGCCGGGCGCTCGCCCGCCGCGCGCCCGGAGAGATGCCGCGAATAGTTCTCGATGCCCGGGCAGTACCCCATCTCGCGCAGCAGCTCGAGGTCGTACCGCGTGCGGGTCTCGAGGCGCTTCGCCTCGAACTCCTTGCCCTGCGCGCGGAGCTCTCCGAGGCGCTCGGCGAGCTCCGCCTCGATGCCGGCGGCCGCGGCCTCGAGCCGTTCCCCGGCGACGACGAAATGCGACGACGGGAAGATCGTCATCCGATCGCTCCGCGCGATCGTCTCGCCGGTGAGAGGATGCACCGTCGAGATGCGCTCGACGGCGTCGTCGAAGAGCTCGACGCGGATCGCCTCCTCGAGGTAGGCCGGCCAGAGCTCGATCGTCCCGCCGCGAACGCGAAACGTGCCGCGGGCGAAGGCCGCGTCGTTGCGCGCGTAGCGGATCGAGACGAGGCGCCGGAGCAGCTCGTCGCGTCCGATCGCCTCCCCCTCGGCCAGCGAGAGGGTCATCGTCTCGAACTCCTCGGGCGAACCGAGGCCGTATATGCAGGACACGCTCGCCACGACGATGACGTCGCGCCTCGTGAGCAGCGACCCGGTCGCGTGCAGGCGCAGCCGGTCGATATCCTCGTTGATCGAGGCGTCCTTCTCGATATAGGTGTCGGTCGCCGGGATGAACGCCTCGGGCTGGTAATAGTCGTAGTAGCTGATGAAATACTCCACGGCGTTCCGCGGGAAGAGCGAGCGCATCTCGCCGTAGAGCTGCGCCGCGAGGGTCTTGTTGTGCGAGATGACGAGCGTCGGCTTGCCGCAGCGCTCGATGACGTTGGCGATGGTGAAGGTCTTGCCCGATCCGGTCACCCCGAGGAGGGTCTGAAAGGGCCGGCCCGCGGCCACGTTCGCGGCGAGACGCTCGACCGCCTCGGGCTGGTCCCCGGTGAGCCGGTAGCTCGATGTGAGCTCGAATGGGGGCATGGCGGTCCGCGGCGCCCTATTCCCGGCGGGCGCCTTTCGGAAGGTTTTCGCGCGTCACCGAGTAATCCGTGATGACCTTCCCCCTCCTGCCGAGGTTCGCGAGCCGCTCGCCGTTGAGCTCGAGAACGACGCCGCCCGCGTTTCCGATCTTCCGGAAACGGAACGCCTCCGTCGCCTGGAAGGTGCGGGAGCGGCCCGGCTGGAGGTTGAAGGCGAAGACGGCGCTCTCGGGCTGCAGATCGACGATCGAGAGCGTCTCGAGCTCGATCCAGCAGCTGTCCGTCGGATTCGCCGTGATCGTGAGCTCCATCGGTTCCGCCGCCGCGGGGGTCTCCGGCGGCGCCGCGACGCGCTCGGGCTCTTTCCGGGGCTCGGCCTGCTTCGTATCCCGCCCTTCGAGGAGCTCCTCCCTGAGATCGATCTGCTGCGGCGCGTCGACCCGGTCCGTCCGGCGGCCGGCGAACTTGACGAGGAGCACGACGACGGCGAGAACGACGACCGCCGGCACGACGAGCTTCCGGAACGAGATCGGCGAGCGGATCTTCTCCTCGACGACCTCGGTCTCGATCTCCCAGTGATCCCCCTTCGTCCGGTGCGTCTGGCCCGTCTGCAGCTCGTACTTGCTGAGAACGTGCTGCGCGTCGAGTCCGAGCGCCTCGGCGTACGTGCGCAGAAAGCTCTTCACGTACACCTTGGCCGGCAGCGCCTCGAAGTTGTCGGTTTCGAGATACTGGAGCATCTGCTTCGGGATCTTCGTCTCCTGGCTCATGAACTCGATCGTCTGCCCCGCGCGCTCGCGGGAGGCGAGCAGCATCTCGCCGACCGTTTCCTCGCTCCTGAGAGATCCCTTGGACTCGGTTTCCGCGGCGGGCTCCGAGTCCAAGGGAT
>JAGUZZ010000211.1:0-2556 GCA_020060525.1 bacterium
CGTCGTCACCGGGTTGAACGGGTTCGGGAAGTTCTGCATGAGCGCCGTCGCCTGCGGCACGAACGGCGCCTCGCGCTCCTCCACCGTCCCGATCTCCGTTTTCGCGTTGTCGAGATCCCTCATGTCGATCATCTCGATCCGGACCCGCGGAGCCGTCTCCCCCTCGCTCCGGATCACGAGCCGAGCCACCTCGCCCGAGCGCGCGAACGCCACGTCCACGCCGAGCGCCGCGGCCGAGATGTCCGCCTCGCCGCGATCCCCCGGCGCGAGACCGAAGAAGAGCTCGGAGGCACCCGAGAAGAGCGAGCCCCGCTCGATCCGCTCGAGTACGCCGTTCTCCACCGACGCCACGATCCGAACGCCCTTCAGCGTCGACGCGCGGTTCGAGAGAACGATCGACACTGAACCGTCCGCGTTCGAGACGAGCTCGAAGCTCACGAGAGACCCCAGATCCTCGCTCGTACGGACCGCCTCGGCGAGATCTGAGAGCCCGGTCGGGCTGACCATTTGGTAGTTCATCGCGAAGATCATGAGGTCCTCGAAATCGACCTTGTTGTCGGGCACCGGAACCCCGAACCGCGAATAGTCGTCCGTCGGACCGAAATCGCAGTGCGCGTTCCAGCCGCCCCCTCCCTCGCTCACGCCGAAGGTTCCGGAGAACGCGGCGAGATCGGAGAGGTTGACGGAGCCGTCGAAGCCCGGATTCGGCTGGACGTCGCCGAGCCAGTAGCTCGTGCAGCGATCGTAGGCCGACGTTCCGAGAGTCGAATAGTTCCCCGCGAGGTCCTTCGAGAAGGCCGAGTAGTAGTAGACGTCCCTCGGCGCGCGGGGATCGTCGTCGTACGACGCGCCCGCCACGAGCGCCACGTAGGTTCCCGCTGCGGCGTCGGGCGGATACGCGGGCGCCGACGTCGCGTACTCCGGATAATCGAGCCAGCCGTTGAACCGGATCTCGACGCCGACGAAGGTCGCGTCACCGGACGGATTCGTCCAGCTGAGGTGCGTCTTGTCGTGACCCGGCGCCGCGACGAAGCTCGTCGGCGGGGCCGGAGGCACGGTGTCCTTGTAGAACTGCCAGCTGTACGTTCCCGTGTTCCAGTTCCCCGCGTCGTCCTTCACCCGGAAGTAGATCGTGTGCGTCCCTTGCGAGAGACCGGCGAATTCCGGAAGCGTCCACGGCTCGCCGTCCCACGAGGCGGCGTCGATCCCGGAGAAGATCTCCGTCCACGTCCCGCCGTCGTAGTTGTACTCGGCGAGATCGAGGTTCCAGTCGTCGTCGAAGCCGAAGTTCGCGAAGACCGGCGCCGCGTTGTACCAGCCGCCCTCCGTCTCCGCGATCGGCTCCATCGTCGGCGGCGTGCAGTCGACGCGGATCGAGCCGCCCGTGCCCGAGCAGGCGAGATCGGCGTTGTTGAGATCGCGGAGCTTTATGCTTGTGATGGCGATGTCGCTCGTTCCCTCGCCAACCGGCGTGAGCGTCAGGCTGAAAAGCTCTCCGCCCCCCGTCGCGCCGACCGTGCCGCCGAGGACCGCGCAGCTCACCGTATAGGCGCCTCCGCCGTTGTCGACGGCGTAGAAGGTCGTCCCGTTCACGGAGCTGAGGTAATCCTCCTCGACGAAGCTTCCGGCCGTCACGACGGCGTTGTCGACCGCGAACTTGATCTCGTAGCCGCGGACCTGGTCCGTGGTCGAGCCCTCCTGGTCGATGCGGAAGGTCACCGTCTTCGCGGTCGGGCAGTTCGTGAGCGTGTACGCGGGCAGGACGCTCACGCCGAACTGGCCGGTCCACGGATCGAAGAGGATGTTGTCGGAGACCGGGTCGCCGGCGCCTCCCGAGTTCAGCGTCGGATGGTAGGGTCCCGACTGGGCGCCCCACCAGTTGCCCGTCGCGTCGGCCGCGAGGTAGGCGACGTCGGAGTACATCCCGTAGCTCGTGCTTCCCGTGATGCTGTTTCCGTGCACCTCGAGGCCCGTGAAGGCGCTCGCGTACGTTGTGCACGTCGAAGCGTAAATGCCATAGTCGAAGCCGTTTATGACGTTTCCATCGATGGCGATATTGAGATCCTCGGGGCTGCAACCGGCGTACGCTTCGATGCCGCCCGAATAGGTGTTGGTCGTGCCGTCAAACGTGACGGTGTTGCCTGATATGTTCACATCGAGCTCCACGTCGGCCATCATCATTCTGCCGCCCGGAGCGCCGAGAGCTCCTCCTTCCAAAATGGGTGAAGGCAGTTTGCCCTGCGGATCGGCGGCGATGATGCCGCTGCAGTAGCTTCCGATGAGCGATACGGTCAGGTCGTTGCCGGTGATGTCCCCGGAACCTTGCACGTTATAGATGCCAACGTGCGCGTCCGTCACCGTATTGCCGATGAAGTCCACGTCGCCGTAAAACTGCAGCAGGCTCGTGGCGACCCAGCCCGTGCCGGTGTAGCCGATGCCCGAAACTATGTTGCTCTCGACCGTTCCCGTGGCATCCATCACCTGGATGCCGTTCTGAGCCGTCGTTCCGGTCGCTCCCGCGCCGGTCACCGTATTTCCGACCACGCTCACGGCGAG
>JAGUZZ010000334.1:0-9900 GCA_020060525.1 bacterium
CGAGGACGACGACGAGCGGCACGCCGAGGTGCGACGCGGCGTACTCGAGGCTGCCGAGACCCGCGGCGTCGAGCACGTGCCCGGCGGCGCGCACGACGAACAGATCGCCGATCCCCTGATCGAAGAGGATCTCGGGCGGCACGCGGGAATCCGCGCAGGACAGGATCGCGGCGAAGGGCTTCTGCCCGGACGCCGTCTCGGCGCGGCGCCGCCCGTCCCGCCGGGGGTGCGCGGGATTGCCCTCGCGGAACCGCGCGTTTCCCTCCATGAGCGCTTCGAGCGCCAGCCGAGCCGAATCGTTCATCATGCCGGGTTTCCTTTCTTCGTACCGGAACGTTCGACCGCGCCGCCGCGCCTTCGTCACCCTCAGTCCGCGGGCCGGGGAGCGGAGCGGGCGGCCCTCGCCTTGAACGCCTCGAACCACACGACGCCGATGACTCCGGCGCCCGCGCACACGAGCAGATCCGCGGCGTGCAGCGTCGCGAGCCGGAAGAGCCCCCGCAGAAACGGCACGTACAGAACGAGCCCGAGGAAGAGGATCGCTCCGCCCGCGCACCACAACGCCGCGGCGTTCCGTGTTCGCAGCGTCCGTGCGATCGAGCGCGACCAGGACCGGTTCGTGAAGATGAGGGCGAGGTTCGCGACGACGAGGGTCGTGAAGGCGAAGGCCCGCGCCTCATCCGTCTCCCGTCCGAGCGAGCGGGCCGCGGCGAAGATCGCGAGCGTCACCGCGAGAACGACGAGCCCCTGAAGCACGCTGAACAGCACCGTGCGTTTTCCGAAGAGCGGCTCCCCGAGCGCGCGCGGCGACCGCCGCATGATGTTCGTCTCCTCCGGCTCCCCTTCGAAGACCACCGAGCAGGCGGGATCGATGATGAGCTCGAGGAACACGATGTGCACGGGAAACAGCACGAGGGGCCATTTCAGGAGCACGGGGATCAGCGAGAGCCCCGCGATCGGCACGTGTATGGCGAGGATGTAGGCCATCGCCTTCTTGAGGTTGTCGAAGATCCTGCGTCCCATGCGCACCGCCTTCACGATCGACGAAAAGTCGTCGTCGAGGAGAACGATGGAGGCGGCCTCGCGCGCCACGTCGGTCCCTCTCCCTCCCATCGCGATCCCGATGTGCGCCGATTTGAGGGCGGGCGCGTCGTTCACGCCGTCCCCCGTCATGGCGACGGTCTCGCGGTTCGCCTTGAGGGCGTTCACGAGGAGGAGCTTCTGCTCGGGCATGACGCGCGCGAATACGTTCACGCGCGCCGCGAGGTTCTCGAGCGCCGGTTTGTCCAGCCGCGCGAGGTCCGCGCCCGTCGCGATCTCGCCGGCTCCTCCGAGCCCCGCCTGCCGGGCGACGGCGCGGGCGGTCCCGGGATAATCGCCGGTCACCATGACCACGCGGATGCTCGCGTCCGCGCATTCCCGCAATGAGTCCGCGACCCCGGGCCGGACCGGATCGGCGAGACCGACGAGACCGATGAAACGGAAATCGAAATCGTGCTGGCCGCCGGGAAGCTCCCCCGCTCGGACGTGCGCTTTCGCGACGCCGAGCACCCGGAGCCCGCGGCCGGCCATCGCCTGCACCGGCCCCGCGAGCTCCTCCGTCTCCCGCTCGTCGAGATGGCAGAGATCCGCGACGACCTCGGGAGCGCCCTTCGCGGCGATGACGAGCTCGTCCCCCCCGGGGGATTTCCAGACGCGCGATATCGCGAGCAGGCTCTCCGAAATCGGATACTCGTGAACGAGGGTCCAATCGTCGTGGAGGTGCTCGGTGTGCGCGAGACAGTCGTCGCCGAACCGTTTGAACGCCTTCTCCATCGGATCGAATGGATCGCGCTGGCTCGCGAGGATCGAGAACTCGAGGATCTCGTGAAAGGCCTCGGGCAGCGGCTCGTCGCCCGCGCAGCTCACGTCGAGCGAGCGCCCGCCGGCGAAGAGCTCTCGCACGGCCATCCGGTTCATCGTGAGGGTTCCGGTCTTGTCGACGCATAGAACGGTCGCGGATCCGAGCGTCTCGATCACGGGCATGTGCCGGGTCAACACGCGGCTGCGCGAGAGGTGCCAAGCGCCGAGCGCGAGAAAGATCGTGAGCACGACGGGGAACTCCTCGGGCAATATCGCCATCGCGAGCGTGATGCCGGCGAGCAGCCCCCCGATCCAATCGTCCCGCGTCAGCGCGTAGGCGACGACGACGACGGCGCAGAGCGCGAGCCCGGCGACGGCGAAGCCGCGGACGATCCGGGCCGTCTCCTTCTGCAGGGGCGTGTTTTCGGGCTTCAGCGCCTGGAGCGTCCGGCCGATCTTGCCCATTTCGGTGTCGAGCCCGACGGCCTTCACCTCGACGATCCCCTGTCCGCGCACGACCAACGTTCCCGAATAGACGAAGGGCATCCTGTCGCCGCCCGGACAGGGCATTCCGGCCGCTCCGTCCCAAACGCTCTTATCGACGGAAAACGACTCCCCGGTGAGCATCGATTCGTCGGTGGCGAGGTTGCCGTGCCAGAGGATCACGCCGTCGGCGGGGACGCGGTCTCCCTCGGCGAGAACGATCGTATCGCCGCGGACCACCTCCCGCCCCGCGACGCGCCGTTCGACGCCGCCGCGAATGACGAGGGCGCGCGGGCTCGAGAGGTTCTTCAGGGCCTCGAGCGCCCGCTCGGTCTTGCGCTCCTGATAGAAGGTGATCGTCATGATGACGAAGACGAAGCCGAGGAGCATGAACCCTTCCGCCGCGTCCCCGAGCGCGAAATAGATGGTGCCGCAGGCGACGAGGAGGAGGAACATCGGCTCTCGGACGACCCCGAGGGCGATGCGGAGGATCGACCGGCGGGCCGCCGACGGCAGCTCGTTCGGGCCGTCTCTCTCGAGCCGGCGCGCGGCCTCTTCGTCGGAGAGCCCCCGGATCGCGTCGGGGGAAAACGCGCTGGTTCGTTCGTTCATCGCATCTCGATCGCCCGCCGCGCGTTGATCCGCGCGGCGACGCGTTACTTGCCCTTTTTCCAGAACCGGAACACGTCGAGATGCCTCCGCAGCGGGGAGCGGCCGTCAGCCGGAAACACCCCTTCCCTCGCGAACCGGACGTCCTCGATCGTATAGAAGGCGCGAGGATTGAAGCGGTCGATGATGCCGACGACGCGCGCGAGATCCGCGCGCTTCACGATCGTGTAGATGAGGTGCACCTGCCCGCGCGCCCCGGCGGCGTCCACGCTCGTCACCCCGTAATCCTCCGCCTTGAGCCGCTCGATGAGCGCCTCGTCCCCCTGGCTCGTCACGATGCGGATGAGCATCACCCCCATCGCGAGCTTCTCCTCGATGTACATGCCGACGAACGTGCCCGCGGCGAACCCTCCCGCGTAGGCGACGTAGTAGAAGCCGTTCGTGAGGTTGGTCATGATCTGGCGTATCGCGAGCAGCCAGATGAGAACCTCGAAAAAACCGAGGAACGGCGCGATGACCTTGTTCCCTCGCCCGATGAAGATGATCCGGATCGTGCCGATCGACTGGTCGCCGATGCGCGCGAGAAAGATGAGGAGAGGTGTGACGACCCATCGAAAGAGCGTGCCGTCGATGATCGTGTTCCAGTCCATACGCGTCTTCCCGCTGAAGCCCCGGGCGATGCGGACCGCATGAGCCCGCGGGCGGCGCCGGTCGCCCGCGGGAACGCTCACTATAGCGCACGCGGCGCGTCCCGCACAACGGCGCATTTGCCGCCGGCGCGAACCGATTCGAGCGGGACGGGCGAGCGAGCGTTCCGGCGCGGGGCAGTCCAAAAGCGGCCTTTACACCCGGGCGCGAAATCGCTACATTTCATCGTTCACGTTCACCGGAAACGCACGGCACGGGGTGGCCGCCGCATGGCGCAGATACGCAATTTCAGCATCATCGCGCACATCGATCACGGAAAATCCACGCTCGCGGACCGCTTCATACAGCGCGCGAAGCTCGTCGAGGACCGCGAATTCCACGATCAGATGCTCGACACGATGGATATCGAGCGCGAGCGCGGCATTACGATCAAGAGCCAGACCGTGTGCATGCCCTACACGAGCGCCGCCGGCGAGCAGTACATCCTCAACCTCATCGACACCCCGGGACACGTCGATTTCTCGTACGAGGTGTCCCGCGCGCTCGCCTCCTGCGAGGGCGTGCTGCTCCTCGTCGACGCGACGCAGGGGGTGCAGGCGCAGACGCTCGCCAACATGTACGCCGCGCTCGAGCACCGGCTCGCGATCATCCCCGTGATCAACAAGATCGATTCCCCCTCCGCCGACATCGATCATACGCGCGTCGAGATCGAGACCGAGCTCGGGCTCGACGCCGACGACGCGATCCTCTGCTCCGCCAAGGAGGGGACCGGCATCGACGACATCCTCGAGGCGATCACGCTCCGCATCCCGCCGCCGGCGGGGGAACCCGAGGCGCCGCTCGCCGCGCTCGTCTTCGACGCGAAATACGACCCCTTCCGCGGCGCCATCATCAGCCTCCGCATCTTCGACGGAACGATCCGCGCGGGGGACGACATCCGTCTCATGTCCCTCGGCACGTCGCACCGCGTCGAAGAGGTCGGCGTGTTCCGCATCGACCGCGAACGCCGCCCCGCCCTCCGGGCGGGAGAGGTCGGATACGTGATCGCCGGGATCAAGACCGTGAGCGACACCCGCATCGGCGACACGATCACGCACGTCGACAGGCCCGTGGCGGCGCCGCTTCCCGGGTTCCGCGAGGTCAAGCCGGTCGTCTTCTCCTCCGTGTATCCCGTGAGCAGCGAGGACTTCGACGCGCTCGCCGATTCGATGGAGCGCTACAAGCTGAACGACGCCTCGCTCGTGTATCAGCGCGACTCCTCCGCCGCGCTCGGGCAGGGTTTCCGGTGCGGCTTTCTCGGGCTCCTCCACCTCGAGATATTCCAGGAACGGCTCGAGCGGGAGTTCGACCAATCGATCATCATGACGTCGCCGAGCGTCGAGTTTCACTTCGTTCTCAAGAGCGGAGAGACGATCGTCGTCGACAACCCCGTGCACTACCCCGATCCGATCGCCATCGACTACGCCCTCGAGCCGTACATCCGCGCGACGATCCTCATGCCGGACCGCTACCTCGGGGCCGTCATGAAGCTCTGCCTCGATCGAAGAGGGGAAAACCCGCGCTACGGTTATCCGGTCCCGGGCCGGATCGAGCTCCTCTTCGACCTCCCTTTGAGCGAGGTCGTCTACGATTTCTACGACAAGCTCAAGAGCGTCACGCAGGGCTACGGCTCCTTCGACTACGAGCTCCTCGATTACCGCCGGAGCGAGCTCGTGAAGCTCGACATCCTCGTGAACGGCGAGCGCGTGGACGCGCTCGCCGTCGTCGTCCACGCGGATCGCGCGCGCCTGCGCGCGGTGAACGTCTGCGAGAGGCTCCGCAAGGAGATTCCGCGGCACCTCTTCAAGATCGCGATCCAGGGGGCGATCGGCGGCAAGATCGTCGCCCGCTCGACCGTGGCCCCCTTCCGCGAGGACGTGACCGCCAAGTGCTACGGCGGCGACATCACGAGGAAGCGGAAGCTCCTCGAGAAGCAGGCGAAGGGCAAGAAGAAGATGCGCACCGTCGGCCAGGTCATGATCCCCCAGAGCGCCTTCGTGGCGGTTCTCAAGACGAATGAAGAGGAATGACGGCTCTCCCGACGCGCCCGCCGGGCGCGTCCCGCCGCCGGCGGGCGGCGCCGGAGCGGGCCTCTACGTCCACGCGCCGTTCTGCCGGACGAAATGCCCCTACTGCGGATTCTACTCGACGTCCGAGAGCGGAAACGAGCGCCGCTGGCTCGCCGCCCTCGATCGGGAGGCCGGGCTCTACCGCGGCGTCTTCCCGGCGTTCGACACGCTGTACGTCGGCGGCGGCACGCCCTCGCTGCTCGGCGCCGGTGAGGTCTCGCGCCTCTTCGACGCCCTTCGCGGCGTCTTCGTTTTTTCGGCCGGGTTCGAGGCGACGATCGAGGCCAATCCGGACGACGTCGACGCCGATCTGCTCGCCGCGTGGCGGGGGCTCGGCGTCACGAGGCTCTCTCTCGGCGTGCAGTCGTTCGACGACGCGGTTCTGCGGCGGCTTCGACGCCGGCACGACGCATCGTCGGCGCGAGGGGCGATCGCCCTCGCGCGCGAGGCGGGGTTCGCGAACATCGGCGTCGATCTCATGTACGGCATCGAGGGGCAGACGCTCGGCTCATGGATGCGCACGCTCGAGACCGCCCTCGATCACGCGCCCGAGCACCTCTCGTGCTACGAGCTCACGATCGACGCCGGAACCGAGTTCGGGGCGCGCCGGGCCGCGGGGACGCTCCGCGGTATGAGCGAGACGGCGGGACGCCGATTCCTTCTCGAAACCTCTGCTCTGCTCCGGTCGCGCGGGTACGTCCATTACGAGGTCTCGAACTTCGCGCGCGGCGCCGCGCATGTCTCGCGGCACAACCTCGCCTACTGGCGAGGCGTCCCCTACCTCGGCCTCGGCCCGTCGGCGCACTCGTTCGACGGGGACGAGCGGTGGTGGAACGTGCGGCCGCTCGACGCGTACCTCGGCGCCGCCGAAGAGGGCCGCGCGCCGGTCGAAGGCCGGGAAACGATCGGAGAGGAGCAGCGCGCCCTCGAATCCCTCTCGCTCGGATTCCGGACGGCGGACGGCGTTCCGCTCGCGACGCTGCGGCGGCGCCCCGGCTGGGAGGCCGTGCTCGACCGGCTCGTCCGCGACTCCCTCGTCTCGGTCGAGGGCGACCGCGCCGTTCCGACGATCGAGGGGTTCTGCGTCGCCGACAGGATCGCCCTCCTGTTCGCCGCCTGAGCTACGCCTTGAACTGCCCCGTATCGATCCAATCGTTCTTGAGCAGCGACCAGACGTCGTCGGCGAGCCCCTCGAGAACGTAGGCGTAGGGCAGCCAGCCGTACCCCTTCTCCCCCCACGAGGTGCCCCACGAGTTGCGGACGAGGAGCGCTCCCGTCGTTTCCGGCGAGCCCGGCGAGGGGCCGCGGATCTTCATGCGGTCGTCGTAGCCGACCGCCGCGACCGCGTGCCCGCCGACGACCTCGTCGCTCCCGCCAGGAAACGGTATCCGTCCCGACTCCGCGGCCTCCGCGATCGAGCCGTACACGGTGAACCCGAACATCGCGGGAAGCCCCGCGGCGAGGTTCGTGCGCAGGCGCAGGAGAAGCTCCTTCGGAGCGGTGCCCGGCGGATCGAGCCGGTAGTAGCTCACCGCCCGGTAGCTCCGGGCGAAGGCGTAGCAGAAGGCCGGCGGCTCGCGGTCGAACGCCACCGCGCGGTACGGCCAGTATTCCTCGGGCGGCGCGCCGAAGAGCACGAGCGCTCCCATCGCCGCGCGGATGAACGCCCCCGTGTCGCCGTCGGCGCGCATGAGGTTCCGCGTCGTCTTGTAGACGAAGAGGCGCGAGACGTCCGTGTGGGATCCGAACGATCGCCGCTCGAAGTACTCGACGAGGGAGGCGGCGGCGTGCGCCGTGCACGAGCCGATCTCCCCCTGATCCTCCACGCGGGAGCACCACCGCCGAAGATCGGCGGTCGCGGGGATCGCCCCGTCGCGGCGGCGGGCGCGGAGCGACTTGTCGAGCATCGCCCGCACCGAATCCCGCTCCCCGAGCGCCCGCAGCCGCGGGCTCACCTCGCCGCGGTCGACGGTGTAATCGCGGACGTCCGGATAGTCGGGGAGCCACCCCGTGCCGCGGCCGAACACGCGTTCGTTCATCGTGGTCACCTCGCCGAGAATGGATCGCCGCCGTCGCAGCGCTTCGTTGTCGAGCGGTTTCTCCGGGGATACAGGGACGCGGGCCCCGTTATTCGGCGCGCCCGCGGACCGAGCCGCGGGCGAGAGAGGCGAAAACGGCGGCGACGCTCAGGGCGGCGAAGACGACGAAGGCGAGCCTCACGCTCTCGACGAACCGCCCGTGCAGCTCCGGGGTGATCCGCGCGCCGCCGAGCACGAGCGCGAAGACGAGCATCGCGATTCCGAGACTCATCATCTGTCCGGCCGCGCGCATGGTGCCGAGCGTCGCCCCGGCGACGCCGTAGAAGCGGCTTTCGACGGAGCTCATGACGGCGTTCGTGTTCGGCGAGGAAAACAGGGCGAAGCCGAGCCCGAGCAGCATGAGGTTGAGAACGACGGCGGCGAGCGGCGTCCCGGCGCCGAGAAAGATGAAGAGAAAGAGGGAGGCCGCCGTGATCGCCATGCCGGCGGAGGCCGCGATCCGGGATTCGATCCGGTCGGAGAGCCGCCCGGCGAACGGGGAGCACAGCGCCATGACGATCGGCTGGGCGACGAGAACGGCGCCGGCCTGGCGAGGATCGAACCCCTTGACGTACTGGAGGTAGAGGCTCATGAGGAATCCGACGGCGAAGCTCGCGCTGTAGTTGACGAGCGCGGCGAGGTTCGAGAAAGCGAAGACGCGGTTCCCCGCCGCGAGGCGAAGATCGATGAGCGGATGCCGGGCGCGGAGCTCCCAGAGCCCGAAGGCGAGGAGACCCGCGGCCCCGGCGAGGATGAGCCACGCGCCGGCCGCGGCGGGCAGCCGCGTGAACCCGTACATGAGCGAGGCGAGCGAGCCGCTCGAGAGAACGGCGCCGGGCGCGTCGAAGCGCTCCCCCTTCGCCCCCGTCCACTCCCCCTTGAGCCGGAGGACGACGAACGCGATCACGAGCGCCCCGAGCGTCGCCGTGAAGAGGAAGATGCTCCGCCAGCCGAGCCCGTGCGTGAGAAACCCGCCGACGACCGGTCCGAGAGAGAGACCGAGGTAGGTGGCCGCGACGGCGACGCCGAGCGCCCGTCCCCGTTTCCCCGGCGGAACGGCCGAGGTGACGATGGCGACGCTCGTTCCGAATATCATGGCCGCCCCGACGCCCTGCAGAAAACGAGCCCCGACGAGCATCGTCGCCGAGCCCGCGAACGCGCACAGGAGCGAGGCGATCGTAAAGAGGACGTTGCCGGCCAGAAAGATCCTTTTGCGGCCGTACAGGTCGCCGAGCCGTCCGAACGGCAGGAGGAATACCGCGGCGGCGAGAAGGTAGGCCGTCGCGACCCATCCGAGCGAAACGGCCGGCAGCGAGAACTCCGCGCCGATCGCCGGGAGCGCGACGTTGACGGCCGCCCCCATGAACGGCGCGACGAACGACGCGATCGTCGCGACGAGGATCGCCGAGCGCCCGTCCGGTCCCCCCGCCTCTCCGCTCACGCCCGTTCCTTTCCCGAGAAACCGTACGTCCCGATCCGCTCGCCGAGGCTCCAGTATTCGCCGTTCACGTACGCGACGAGCGGCAGCTTCGAGAAGTCAACGCGGCCGCCGCGGACGAGATCCGCGTCCGCGTGGCGGGCGACGATCTCGCCGACGAACATGTCGTGCGCGCCGAGCGGAACGACTCGCGCGAGGGCGCACTCGAAGTTCACGGGACACTCGGCCACGAGCGGCGCGGCGACGGACGTCCCGGTGAGGGGCGTGAGCCCCGCGCGGCGCCACTTGTCGCCGTCGCGCCCCGAGACGATCCCGCAGAGATCGAGCTGACGGAGCAGGTCCCGGGTCGGGACGTTGACGGTGAAGCAACCCGATTCGGCGATCATACGGTGGGAATGCCTGCCGGGTCTGATCGACACGTGGATCGCGGGAGGATCGGAGCAAT
Organism: bacterium; assembly: GCA_020060525.1. Classification (GTDB taxonomy): domain Bacteria; phylum Krumholzibacteriota; class Krumholzibacteriia; order Krumholzibacteriales; family Krumholzibacteriaceae; genus SSS58A. The sequence continues at coordinate 9,652 of JAGUZZ010000334.1, forward strand.
CGATCCCCGTCCACGCCACCGTGAGAAGGTTGAGCCCGAGCTCCGCGTGCGCGCACCCGACGAGCACGACGGGAAGCGGCGCGAGCGTCTGCGACGCGTCGAATTCGACCTTGCTCTTCATGAACGATCCTCCGTTTCCGCGGCGGCTCTCCCCGGCGCGCCCCCGCGGCCGAAACCGCGCGCCGCGCCGGCGACCACGAAAAAACGCCCCTTCCGGCCGTCGTCGAAAGGGGCGTTCGAGCCTGTCGC
>JAGUZZ010000138.1:0-3118 GCA_020060525.1 bacterium
TCCGGCGCCGCCCCCGGCGCCGCCCCCGCCTCCGCCTCGGCGATTCCCTCCGCCCCCGCCGCCTCCGGCTCCTCTGTTTTTTCCGTTCATAGCACTTCCCTCCCGTTCGAAAAAACCGCGGCCGCCGAACCGGCGCCCTCGCCCGCAGCATCCGGGCATCGAAAACGGCCCCTCCTCGAGCGTGCCGGCGAGCCAGGCGTTCGTTATCTCGCCGAGATCCCCGGCGACGAAGGGGATCACCTCGATGCCGTGCGCGGCGATCGTTCCGTAGAGGGGTCTCGATATCGCGCCGCACACGAGGAGTCCGACGCCGCGGTCGACGAGCCAGCGGGCCTTTTCGGCGGCCGAGGCGGCGGGCACCGCGCCCGTTTCCGTGCGCAGGACGCGGCCCCCGTCGGCGTCGACGAGACGCACGTGCCGCGCGACGTCGAATACCGGCGCGATCCGTTCGTTCCATACCGCGAATGCCGCTTTCATGACCGGTTCGTACCTGCCTTTCGCTCATTCATGGAGCATTCGGCGAGCCAGCCGTGCCGCCGCGAAAGGCAATCGGTCAAGATATTGCTTTATAATTCGTTACACGATTCGCTCGGAGGATGTGCGGGCGGGATACAGTATTAAATATTATACCGTACTTTGATTTATAGTAGCATTTTTGCTACTATTTCTTCCTCGCGCGCGACCTGCCGTCGCCGCGGGGGAGATCGATGTCGAGGAGCTTCAGCTTGCGGAACAGAGTGGTCTTGTGGATGCCGAGATCCCGCGCCGCGGCGGCGCGGTTGTACGAGTTCCGAACGAGCGCGACGCGGATGGTCTGCGCTTCGACGAGGTCCCGGGCCGGTTTCATCCCCGTCGCTCCCTCCGCCGCGCGGGCGCGGGCGGTGAGCTCGCCGGGCAGATGCTCGATGCCGATGACGCCGCCGCCGCAGTGTATGAACGCGCGCTCGATCACGTTCTCGAGCTCGCGGACGTTCCCCGGCCAATCGTGGGCCATGAGAAGGGACAGCGCCGACGGGGCCACGCCCTCTATCGATTTGCCCTGGAGCCGGTTCTGCCGCTCGATGAACTGCTCCACGAGAAGCGGGATGTCCTCCTTGCGGCCGCGCAGCGGCGGCAGCTCGACGCGGACGACGTTCACGCGGTAATAGAGGTCCTCCCGGAAAGCGCCGGCCCGCATCCTCTCCGCGAGATCGCGATTGGTGGCGACGACGACCCGCGCGTCGGTCCTCTCCGAGCGCGTGGAGCCGAGGGGCTCGTACGTCCGATCCTGCAGCACCCGAAGGAGCCTGATCTGAAGCGCGGGGCTCACCTCGCCGATCTCGTCGAGGAAGAGCGTGCCCCCCTTCGCGAGCGCGAAGCGTCCGGGCTTGTCCTGCGAGGCGCCGGTGAAGGCTCCCCGCTTGTAGCCGAAGAGCTCGGACTCGAGGAGCGTGTCGGGAAGCGCGCCGCAGTTCACCGCGACGAACGGCCCCCTGCGGCGCGGGCTCAGCTCGTGAATGGTGCGCGCGACGAGCTCCTTGCCCGTCCCCGTCTCGCCGAGGATGAGCACCGTGCTCGGGCTCGCGGCCACGGCCGGCAGGACCTCGAAGACGCGCTGCATGACGGGGCTGTGGCTCACGAGGTCGCCGACGCGGAACCGGCCCTTGAGCTCGCGGCGCAGCGCCTCGATCTCGCTGAGGTCGCGGAACGTCTCCGCTCCCCCCATGACGCGGCCTCGCTCGTTCCGCAGCACGGCGGTCGACACGCTGATGGGGATGCGCGCGCCTCCGGCGTCGACGATGTATCCGGAGCGGCCGATCACCGGCCTTCCCGTTTTCAGCGTTCGGCGCAGCGCGCACGAGGTCTCGCACATGCTCGACCGGAACACCTCGGAGCACGGCTTGCCGATCGCCTCTTCCCGCGGTATCCCCGTGATCTTCTCGGCCGCGCGGTTGAAGGACGTTATCCGCCAGCTCGTATCGACGGTGAACACGCCGTCGGAGATGCTCTCGAGGATGGCGTCGTAGGGGGCCGCCGGAACGGGCGTCCGTTTCTTTCCGTATCGCGCGCTCATACCCTTCCGTTCACGGACGGCGCTCTCCGGCCGTCAGTACACGCTCGCGCGTAGGCCCGCCGCGTCGAGCTTCCGGGCGATCGCGACGAGATCGCGCTGCGGGATCGGCTCTATCTCGCGCGACGGGAATCCGCGGTCGAGCGAGTAGATTTGAACCATCGCCGGGGCGATCCGCCGCAGCGTTTCGACCCACGCGTCGACGTGATCCGGAGCGGCGTTCCCGCCGGCGCCGCCCGCGAAGAGCGCTTGAATCGTCACGTCGGCGAGCTTCGCGAGCCCGTCGACGACGTTCGCGTAGCTCACCCCCGCGCACGGCCGGTTGAAACGGAGGAACGTCTCCTCCGTCCCCGCGTCGAGCTTCATGACCCGCAGGTCGAGACGAGCGAGGGCGCCGCGCACGCGTTCGTCGGAGACGGTCGTCGAGTTGGAGAGCACGGCGACGCGGGATCCCGGAGAGTGGCGGTCGCGAAGCTCCCGCACACCCTCGACGATCGCTGGAAAATCAGGATGCAGCGTCGGCTCGCCGTTCCCCGAGAACGTGACGTAGGCCGGATGCGAGTGGACGCGAAGGAGGGCGGTTTTCACCGCGTCGAGGATCTTCTCGATCGTCGGCAGCTCGACCGGACCCGGTTCGAGGCCGTGCGCGCCGGTCCAGCCGTACTGGCAGTAGAGGCAGTCGAGAGCGCAGTACTTCACGTGTGAGGGCAGCACGTTCACGCCGAGCGAGAGCCCGAGGCGCCGCGAGTGAACCGGGCCGTAGATGATCCCGCCCTGAAGCTCGAGCAGCATGTCGTCCTTTCCGTTTCACGCGGAGGGCATCGGGCGGCCGGGCGAGACGGGCGCGCGACCTCGCCGGCGGAAGATCCATCCGGAGGATCTATCTCCCGGCGGCGAGCGAAGCGGCCGCCGCCTTCACGAGCTCGCCCGCGACGAACGGCGCCGCTCCGAGCGCGAGCGCGCCCCCGAGCGAGATACCCGGGAAGAGCGAGAGGTACAGCGAGCCGCCGAGGAGGATGACGCAGCTCCCGGCGAACGCCGAGAGGGCGACGGCGGCGCGGCCGCAGA
>JAGUZZ010000095.1:0-3691 GCA_020060525.1 bacterium
GAATCCACACGCAGATCTCCTCGCCCATCTTCCGGTCGGGGACGCCGATCACCTGCGCGTCGCGGATCTTCGGATTCGAGTAGAGAAACTCCTCGATCTCGCGGGGATAGATGTTCTCCCCGCCCCTGATGATCATGTCCTTGATGCGGCCCGTGATCTTGAAGGCCCCGTCGGGGCGCATGAGGCCGATGTCCCCCGTGTGGAGCCAGCCGGCCTCGTCGATCGCCTCGTTCGTCGCCTTGTCGTTGTTGTAGTAGCCGCGCATGATCTGGTAGCCGCGGGCGCAGATCTCCCCCTGAACGCCGATCGGCACGGTCTTTCCCGTGGCGGGATCGACGACCTTGAGCTCGGTATGCGGGATGGGGGGGCCGACCGTCTCCGTGCGCCGCTCGAGGGTGTCGCGGGCGAGCGTCTGGGTGACGATGGGCGAAGCTTCGGTCTCGCCGTATCCGATCGTGATCTCGGTGAGGTTCATCTCGCCGTTCACGCGCTTCATGAGCTCGATCGGGCAGGGCGCGCCGGCCATGACGCCGGTGCGGAGCGACCGGAGATCGAACCGCTTGAACTCCGGATGCTCGAGCTCGGCGATGAACATCGTCGGCACCCCGTGAAGCGCCGTACAGCGCTCCTTCTCGACCCCCTCGAGCACGAGGAGCGGATCGAAGTACTCGCAGGGGAACACCATCGTCGCCCCGTGCGTCACGCAGAGAAGCGTCGAGAGCACCATCCCGAAGCAGTGATAGAGCGGCACGGGGATGCAGAGCCGGTCCGCGTCGGTGAAATGCATCGTTTCCGCCACGAAATGCGCGTTGTTGAGGATGTTGTGGTGCGTGAGGCTCGCGCCCTTCGGGAGGCCGGTCGTGCCGGAGGTGTACTGCACGTTGATGACGTCGTCGAAATCGCATTCGTCGGTCCGAGCGTCGAGCTCCTCGTCCGAAATCTTCGCGCCGAGACTCATGAAATCCTCCCAGGCGAACATGCCGGGGAGCTTCTCGCCGCCGATGAGGATCACGTTCCGGAGCAGCGGCAGCGTCCGCGAGGCCGTCGCGCCCGGCTTCGACTCCCTGATCTCCGGCGCGACCTGATTGATCATCTCGGCGTACTGCGAGCTCTTGAAACGAGGCACGAGGACGAGGGTCTGCGCCTCGGAGTTCTTGAGCCCGTACTCGAGCTCGTGCGTCTTGTAGGCGGGGTTCACCGTGACGAGGATCGCGCCGACGAGCGAGGTCGAGAACTGCGCCACGACCCACTCGGGATGGTTCGTCGCCCAAACGGCGACGCGGTCGCCCTTCCGAACGCCGAGCGCCATGAAGCTCTTGGCCGCCCGGCGGCATATCTCGTAGAACTCCCGGTACGTCCAGCGGACGCCTGCCGGGAGATAGACGACCGCTTCGTTGTCGGGATGCGTCTTCGCGACGCGCTCGAACATGTGCCCGATCGTTTCGCCGATGAGCGGCCGGTCGGAGCCCATATGGGCGTAGCTCAATCCGCGCCCGATGACGAGAGCGGATTCGCGCGCTTCGCCCGCCGTTGCCGCCGCGGCGGCCTTCTTTCCGTGCATACGCTGCTGCGCCTTTCTTAGAAAACGTAACGGATGCCGAGTCCTCCGTTGAGATCCGCCTCGGTTTCCGGAGCGAAATCGACGATCGGAGCGATCTCGAAGAAGACGCTCATCGGATACGCGTCGGTGAGATACTCGGCGCCGAGAACGAGCCTCAGCCCGATCCGGCTGTCGTCGTCGTCGAACCGGACATGGCCGCCGATGCCGAAGTAGATCGGCAGGCTGCCCGGATCGACCTGGAAGAACTCGTAGTTGTGAAACAGGTAATCGCAGTGGAAATGGAACTGCCCGTCCCGCTGGAACGACCACGCGGCCCCGAAATCGAAGGCGTTGACCCGCGACGTCCAGTACTTGGCGCTGAGCCCCGTCGGCTCGCCGAGGATGACGCCGAGCTCCCAGATGCCGCCGGCGGGCTCGACCGCCGCCGCCGGCGCGGCCGAGACGGAACAGAGGACGAGAACGAGCCCCAGCGCGAGAGCGTGCCGCTTCATGACGACCTCCTTCTGAAGGAAACGACGAAACGGTGAACGGGTGCGGTGAGAACGACGAGAGAGGCGGCGAGATAGACCGCGTCCTCGGCGAGCTTCTTCCAGGCGTAGGTCGGGCCGAAGCCGCACCCGCAGTCGAAATACACGTCGAGGAACGGCGTCCCCGCCCGGACGATACCGGCCGTGCGGTACGAGATCGCCGCGATGAAAACGGCGTTCAGGACGGCGAGCGCGAGCGCCGAGCCGCGCAGGAGAACGCCCGTCACGAGCGAGAGGCCGCAGAGGAGCTCGAGCCACGGGAGCACGATCGCCGTGACGTAGACGAGCGGCCCGAGACCGAAAACGCCGTACGCGCGGATCTCGTCGGCCAAGAGGAGCGGCTTCCCGATCTTTTGGACCGCGGCGTAGATGAAGATCGCGGCGAGGAAGAGACGGAGCGCGACAAGCGCCGCCGGATGGTGGATTAGCCGGGCCGGCCGCCGGTTCCGCTCCGCGGAAGAAGCGCCGTTTCGGTTCGCCGTGTTCATTCGCCGCGCTCCACGGGGAGGTCCGCCGCCCGCCATTCGGCGAAGCCGCCCTTGTACAGCAAGAGCCTTCTGTATCCGAACGAGTAGAGCTCCTTCGCGAGCAGCTCCGAGTCCTCGCAGGAATAGTCGGAGCAGTACACCATGATGAGCTCGTCCTGCGCGAGAAGCGGAAGCACCAGGTCGCAGTACGTTCCGAGCTGGTAGTAATCGAACAGGATCGCCCCGGGGATGTGCCCCTCCTCGTAGAACTCCTTCGTGCGGGCGTCGACGATCCGGCCGCCGCTCTCGACGAACAGACGCGCCTCCTCGAGATCGACGACGCGGATCGCCTCGGCGTGGAGGGAATCGACGACGCTGCCGTGAACCACCGGCACCCGAAGCGGCCGTCTGAACGGATTGATACCGTTGCGATTGTACGCGTTGTGCGTGAAAGCGACGATGGACGCGGCGATCGCGAGAACGATCGCCTGCTGCAAGGCGTTTCTCGGCAACTTCATATCAGGCACAATATACCGTCGAACCCCCTCGAATGCAATACGGTTGACCCGTTCCGGCCCCGGGCATACACTTTATACGCAATGGGAACGAAAAAAGCCGACGCAAAAGCGGCCCGCGCCGTTCTCGAGACGCTGAAAAGGCTCTACCCGAACCCCCGCCATTACCTCGTCTTCGACGGCCCCTACCAGCTCCTCGTCGCGACCATCCTCTCGGCGCAGTGCACCGACGAGAAGGTGAACGAGGTGACCCGCGCGCTGTTCCGGGATTATCCCGGGCCGAGCGACCTCGCCGCGGAGCGCATCGAGGCGATCGAGGCCGCCGTGCGCCCGACCGGTTTTTTCCGCAACAAGGCGAGGGCGCTCCAAGGCGCCTCGCGGGCGATCGTCGAGCGTTTCGGCGGCCGCGTGCCCGGCACCATGGAAGAGCTCCTCACCCTTCCCGGCGTCGCCCGCAAATCGGCGAACGCGATCCTTCAGCACGGTTTCGGCACGGTCGTCGGCGTGGTCGTCGACACGCACGTGATCCGCGTGGCGGGGCGACTCGGCTGGACGCGGAACGCTGATCCGGCGAAGATCGAGCTCGATCTCATGGAGCTTTTCGAGAAGAAGGAGTGGCGC
>JAGUZZ010000224.1:0-3919 GCA_020060525.1 bacterium
GCATCGCTCCGGAGAGCGCCTTCGGAGGGGCGGCGGCGGGTTCGTTCGCGTTCGAGCGGCTCGACCGCATCGCGGCGATCGAAGGAAACGGCGCGGCGCCGGCCGCGGGCGCCCGTCTCTTCCTCGACTCGCTCCGCGGAGAGGAGCGCTCCGTGCTCGCGTTCCTCTCGACGTTCGATTTCGAAGCGCCGCTCTCCTTCATTCTCGCCGTCTACGCCCCGGAGGAGCAGAGCGTCTTCGACGCGCTCAGGCGCCTCGAGGCCCTCGGCCTGGTGCGATCGCGCGCGGGGATCTCGCCGCTCTCGAACGGCGCGCTCGCCATGCTGTACCGCGTCGCGGGACGTTCGATCGCCCGCGCGGCGATCGAGGCGCTTCCCGCCGAGCGGCTCGAGTCGATCCACCGGAATATCGCGCGGCTCCTCGACGAACGTCGCGGCGTGCCGGCGATCTGCTCCTACGTCCACCTCGTGCGGAGCGGCGCGCGCGTCGAAGCGGCGCTGCGCGGCCGCGAGATCCTGCAGCATTTCATGCGGCGCAAGCGGCTCGCGGCGCTGCGCTGCTTTCACGCGAGCTATTTCGAGGAGGGTCTCGATCTCGCGCTCCCGGCCGACGCGCGCTACGCCCTCCTCCTCGATCTCGGCGCGCATTTTTCGCTGACGGGGAACACCTCGGCGGCGGAATGCTTCTACCGCCGCTGCCGCGAGGAGATCGACCGCGAGCCCGAGACGGCCCGTTTCCGCAACCTCGCCGTCGAAGCGGTGCGCCGCGAAAGCGAGATCCTCGAGAAGCGGGGGGAGTTTCCCGCGGCGCAGGAGCTCCTCGAGAAAGCGCTCGAGACGCACGGCGACGAGCTCCTCTCGCAGGAACGCGCGAAGCTCTACAACGACATCGCCTGGATCCACTACCGCCTCGGAGCGTTCGACCGTTCGTGGGAGCACTGCCTCCTCGTGCACCGGCTCCTCGACGAGAAGAGGGATCCCGCGGAGATCGCTCAGTCGTACAACCTCATGGGAACGATCAACTGGAACCGCAGCAAGTACGAGGACGCGATCCTCTGCTACAAGCGCTGTCTCGCCCTCCGCGAGGACTGCAGCGACGAGATCGGCGTCGCCGCGACGTACAACAACCTCGGCCTCGTGTACCGTTCTCTCGGCGCGTACGCCGAGGCGCTCGAGTGCTTCGCGAAGAGCATGGAGATCAAGAAGCGCCACGAGAACCTCCCCGGACTCGCCGCGGCGCTTCTCAATCAGGCCCTCGTGTATCTCGAGACGGAGAAATACCGGGACGCGGAGCGCAGCTGCGCCACGGCCGCGCACCTCGCCGAGACGATCGGCAACCAGCAGCTCCTCGCCGAGGTGTGGGGCACGATGGGCGAGATCCAGTTTCTCCAAGGGAACGGCGAGAAGGCTGCGGCGTACTACGAACGCGACCTCGACCTCTGCGACCGGACGAAATCGATCCGCGAGCGCGCCGTCGTGCTGCGGAAGCTCGGCGAGCTGCGCCTCGCCTCGGGGGACGCGCCCCAGGCGGCGAAGCATCTCGCCGAGGCGCGCGCGCTGAACCAGCGGATCGGTTCGCGCCTCGAGGCGGTGCTCCTCACGATCCTCGAGGGGCGGATACTCATTTCGCAGGGACGGGTGGAGGAAGGACGGTTCAAGCTCGAGAGCGGGAGCCTCGAGCTCTCGCTCCTCGGCCGAACGAACGCGGCGGCGAGCGTCGCCGCCGAGATCGGATCGCTCTCGCTCGCAGAGGGGAACGAGTCTCTCGCCCGCGAGTACCTCCTCCGTTCGCTTTCCGCCGTCGGCGAAAGCGAGCACGTGCCGCTTCCGGTGCGCCGCCTCCGGGAAAGCGTCGAAAAGCGCTCGCCGCTGTGCCGCGGCGAGATCGTATCGGATACGGACCGCTTCCACGCGCTCTGCCGCCTCGCGGCGATGGTGCGTTCGGCGCGGGGGACGGTCGAGATCGAAAACCTCGTCGTCGATACGGCGCTCCGCATCACCGGCATGGAGCGCGCGGCGCTTATCCGCAAGGCCGACGGCAAGGACGCCTTCCGGATCGCCGCCGCGAGCGGCGACTTCCCTGCTTCGGGGACGCTCGCCGACCGGCGCGTCGCGGCCGTGCTCTCCGTCGCCGTGCGGCTCGGATACCCTCTCGACACGACGCGATCGACGCTCCCCGAAGGCAAGGTGCCGCCCGAGTTCCTCGCGGAACGCCCGCGCATCCTGTGCGTGCCGCTGCGCGTCGGCGGCGACGCGACGGCGTTCCTGTACCTCGACTCCGCGCGCGGGGGAGAACGAACGGCCGACGGCGACCACAGTCTGCTCGTCGCTTTCTGCCAGGAAGCGGCGCTCGCCCTCGAGCGCGCGATCCTCGCCGATCGGATCGAGGGGTTCGAGCGATCGCGCTTCGAGGCGAACACACCGCCCGCGAGGCCCGGAAAGCGCGCGGCGTTCCCGGACGTGATCGGCTCCTCCGCCCCGATGCGGCACCTGTACGGGCTTCTCGACGGCATCAAGGACATGGACACCACGGTGCTGCTCACGGGATCGAACGGCACCGGCAAGGACCTCGTCGCGAGAACGATCCACTGCCGCAGCCCCCGCGCGGAAAAGCCGTTCGTGGCGCTCAACTGCGCGGCGATATCCGCCGAGCTCCTCGAGAGCGAGCTCTTCGGCCACGAGCGGGGCGCGTTCACCGGCGCCCACAAGCTGCGGATCGGCCATTTCGAGTCGGCGAACGGCGGAACGATCTTCCTGAACGAGATCGGCGACATGCCGCTCGCGCTCCAGCCGAAGCTCCTCCACGTGCTGGAGAACCGGACCTTCTACCGCGTCGGCGGCTCGCATCTGATCTCGACGAACGTGCGGATCATCACCGCCACCAACAAGGATCTCCTCGCCCTCGTCCGCGAGGGGAGATTCCGCGAGGATCTCTACTACCGCATCAACGTGTTCCCCATCCGTATCCCCGATCTCCGCGAGCGGGCCGAGGACATCGAGCCGCTCGCCCTCCATTTCCTCGCCGTCTACTGCCGTCTCTACGGCATGCCCGTGAAGAAGATATCTCCCGAGGCGATGGCCCGCCTCGTCGCCTACGACTGGCCGGGGAACGTGCGGGAGCTCGAGAACATCGTCAACCGGACGATCATCGCGGCGCGGCGCGAGACGATCCTGCCCGAGGACCTGCCGGACGCCATCGCGAAACGGCGCGAGATCGCCCGCGCCGAGCAGCGCGCGACCCTCGAGCAAACGATCGAGGAGCTCGTCGAACGCACCGAGCTGTCGGCCGCCGATCCGATCCTTCCGCGCGTCGAAGGGATGATCGTAAGCAAGGTGGTCGAGAAGATCGGCGACAAGACGAAGGCCGCCGCGCTTCTCGGCATCTCGAAACCGACCGTCTATTCGAAGCTCAAGAAATATGGAAAAACCGGGAATCCGTAGCGCCGCCGCGTTCCGGAACGCCGCCGCCGCCGTCCTTCTCGTGCTGCTCGCCCTCTACGTGCCGCTCCGCGTGCGGATGGCGCGCGAGGATCGCGCCCCGGAGCCGTGCGCTCCGGGCACCGAGCTCGGCATCTTCTTCACGAGCAACCTGTCCGGCTATCGAGAGCCCTGCGGTTGAAGGAAGCGGGACCAATGCGGGATGGCCCGGTGGGCTTCCCTCGTCGAAGCGCGGCGCCGTGAACGGCCGACCGTCCTCCTGGATACGGGCGATTTCTATTTCGGCGCCGACGTGCGTCACCGCGAGATGAACGACCGCTACCTGTTCCGCTCGATGCGGCTGCTCGGGTACGACGCGGCGGGTGTCGGCGAAAGCGAGCTGCGCATCGGCCTCGACGAGCTCCGCTCCCGCGCGGGACCTCATGCGCCGCCGCTCGTCGCCGCGAACCTCCTCGACCGACGCACGCGCGAAGGAATTCTCC
>JAGUZZ010000129.1:0-2595 GCA_020060525.1 bacterium
GCCAGCCAGAAGGTGTCGTGCTCCGTCTCCGTCGGGAAGGCGTAGTTCGTCTGCTGAAAGAGGTCGTTCGAATAGAAGTCGTCTATCCAGAGGAGGTTCCGCGTCATGTTGAGAACGAAGGTGTTGATCTCCATCTGGGCGATCGTGGCGATACCGTTGTTGTCGACCGCCTCGATGAAGAGGGTGTGCACGCCCGAGAGGAACGAGATCGGGGGCGCCGACGTCGTGAACGGGCTCGGGTCCACCGCCCATTCGTCGGGATCGTTGATGTCTGTGATGTCCCAGCCGTACCGGTACGACGTCACTTCCCCGCCGTAGTTCGAGGCGTCCGCGGTCCAGCTGAAATGGAGCACGAAGCCCGCGGGGAGACGAAAGACTTCGGGGCGGTTGTTGATGCCGAGGTACTGCCATCTGCCGAGATAGGGCTCTTTCACGCGGAGAATCGGTCCCGCGTTCTGGAGAATGGCGAACACGCGCACGTTCGTCTTCGGATCGAAAATGGTCGTGATCGCCCCCGCCTCGTCCTTCGCCTGCACGGCGAACACGTAGCTGTTCATCGCGCCGAGAACCTCGTCGTCTCCGACGACGGTCGAGGTTCCGGAATCGCCCGGCGCGTGGTACGCGATCCACGGCTTCCAGTATTGCTCGTAGGAGGCCGGATTCGCGTTGATGTCGTCGAGGATCGTGCGGTGGTACTGGACGATCATGTACCGGATCGAGTCCGCTTCCTGCGTGTTCCACGGAACGTCGATCGGGTCCTCGCAGTACCACTGGAAGCGCACGACGGGCGGAACGATCTGCGACTGTCCGGGGAAGGGGTTCTTCGGAACGTTGATGATCGTGTACGGAGCGAGCGTCTGCGCTGTGAACGAGCGGTAGGCGGCCTCCGATCGCCCGCCGCGGTCGTCGACCGAGCGCACGAAGAAAGTGTGCGTCTTCCGGTAGCGCGTGTAGTAGGTCGTGCCGTACTTGACGTCCACGTCCTCCTCGTCGGCGACGAACTTGAACACGCTGTCCATCGCCCGCGTCTTCGTCCATTTATCGAGGCCGGTGGTGTCCGCGGGATCGAATCCGACCGGGTTCCCCGCGCACATGGCGAACTCGTAGTGCGAGATCGCGCCGTCGCGGTCGTTTCCGACCCAGCTGAACCGGATGGCGTAGGCGGTCGTGTCCCCTTCCGGGGGGCTGCTCGTGAGCTTGATCGTCGGGGGGACGTTCGGCTTCAGGGCTCCCGTGTACACGCCCTCGTCGCACCCGGTGAGCGCGGCGAGGAGGATCGCCGCGCACATGGCGAGCCGCGCCGCGAGCGGCCTCGGGGCGGCCGCGAGGGCGCGAAGCGCCGGCATGACGGCTCGTTTCTTCATCGTATCACCACGAACTTTCCGATCGTTTTCGGGAATCGGCCGTCCGCGCTCTCCACGGCGAAAATGTACACGCCGCTCGTCACGCTCTGTCCGTTTCGGGTTATGAGATCCCAGGCGAGCGTGCCCGTGCCGGCCGAGCCGTCGTGGTACAGCGTCTGCACGAGATCTCCCGCCACCGTGTAAATGCGGACCGTGTTGCGGCAGCGGGGGAGGTTGCGGAACTCGCACTTGTCTCCCGACGGATCCGCGTTGTTCGGCGCGAGCTTCCAGGGCGCCATGCTTTCCTTCGTCACCGGGTTCGGCACGACGTACACCTCGTCGCTCCTGAACTCCTCGGCCGTCTGCGCGCTCGATTGCGGAACGACGTACACGAAGTTCGCGATCGGCGTATCCACGAGGTTCACCGCCGTGGGTTTGCCCCCGGAGATGATATGGTCGTACGCGATCACGGCGTAGAAGTACGGCAGTCCGTTCTTCGCGTCGGGATCGACGTACCGGTAGTAGCGCCGCCCCCCGTTGTAGCCGAGCTTCCAGCGCACGAGCGTCTCGAGCGTGTCGCATTCGGCGTCGGTGAGCCCCGGCGGACAGGGCGGGCTGCCGAGCGGATCGTGAATGACGCCCTCTTCGAACGCCTTCAGATAGTAGTTGCGGTCGCTCTCGGGAAAGCGCCCGAGCGGGTCGTACTCGAATCCGCCGTTTTCCCACGAGAGGCGCAGCTCCTGATCGGGCAGCACGCCGTTCGTGAGATCCCGGCCGTCGATGAGGTACCAGAGATCCTCGTTCGGCCCGCTGCCGACCGTCGTGCCGATCGGCCGGTGCCAGTCGTGGGCGCGCCAGATCTGGTAGCCTTCGAAGTCGTACTGCCGCGTCACCGCGTCGGGCGTTATCTCGCTCGTGTTGTCCCATATCAGGGTGACGCAGTTGTCCTGCGGGACGGCGCGCAGGAGCGGCGCGGGCGGCGCCGTGCTCGTTATCCAATGGACCTGGTATTCCTTCCCCTGAATCCCCGTCTGGAACTGCGAGAACGACATCGTCCCCTTGTAGCAGTCTTGGTTCCAGAGCGTCCGTTCCTCGGCGCAGTCGAAGTTGCACCAGAGGGTCTCGAACTTTGCGAGCTTGAAGCTTTCTTCGATCCCGTCGCACACGTCGGGATCGACGCCGAGCAGCGTCGGACCGACCAGGATGCTCTCGCGTCCCTTGACGCCGGTTTTCGAGTTCTTGTCCTTGTCGA
>JAGUZZ010000150.1:0-2625 GCA_020060525.1 bacterium
GAACGTCGCCGTCGCGGAAGACGGCGAGGTGCGCTCGATCGGCCCCGGCGCTCCCGCCGGAGCCTCGCTCCTCGGGTACACGGGGCTGGCGATCCTCGCCCCGGCCTCCCTCCCCTTCTTTCCGGCCGGACGGAAGGGGGGGCTCGTCGACGTTCTCTCAGGAATGATCGCGCGCCGGCCGGGCTCGGTCGCCGGCTGGAACGCCGGGGGCGGCGGGGCGCCGTACGCATGGGGCGACTGCGGCTCGCCGGCCCCGTACCTCGACGTTCACCGACGGATCCTCGTCGAGAAGACGGCCTTCGATCCGCTTGTCGTTCCCCCCGAGGGCAGCGTGCACCGGAGCGCGGAATCGGTCGTCGAGCCGGGGGCGACGTTCGCCGGTTTCTGCGAAATCGGACGGGGGGCCGCGATCGGCCGCGGCGCCGCCGTCGAAAACTGCGTGCTGCTCGAGGGGGCGCGGGTCGCGCCCGGCGAGCGGCGCCGGAACGAAATCATCTTCGCCGGAGGATCGATCCGGGTATGACGAACGATCGCCGGGATCCCGCCGGAGCGGACGCGCGGGGCTTCCTCGCCCGCGCCGGGCTGTGCGCGCCCGGGACGGACGCGGTCATCACGCCGCTCGAGGGCGGCTCGGACCGTCTCTTCGCGAGGATCGCCGCGGGCGGCCGGAGCGCCGTCCTTCTGTCGCAGGAGCCCGGCTGGGAGATCGATTCCTACTTCGAGGTCGGACGCTTTCTGCGGCGCAACGGCGTCGGCGTCCCGGAGATATTCGCGTTCGACAGGGAGCGGGGCTTCGTCCTCATGGAGGACGTCGGCGACCTGCATCTCGACGAGGAGCTCTCGCGCGCGGACGCGGAAACGGAGGCCCGGCGCTACCGGGAAGCGGTCGGGGTCCTCGTTTCCCTCGCGACCCGCGTCGCCGAAGCGATGGCGCGGGAGGGGCTCCTCGCGGAACGGATCTTCGACGAGCGCGCTCTCCTCGCCGAGACCGACTACTTCGTGCGCGAGTTCGTCGAGGGCTTCTGCCGGATACCGCTGCCCCCGGGATGGGATCGCGAGCGCCGGACGATCGCGGCGGCGCTCGCCGCCGAGCCCGCGGTCTTCATGCACCGCGATTTCCAGAGCAGGAACCTGCTGGTCCAGGGCGACCGCCTCCGCGTCGTCGATTTCCAGACCGCGCACCGCGGCCCGGGGCTCTACGACGCGGCCTCGCTCCTCAAGGACGCGTACCACCCGCTCGCGGCGCCGCTTCGCCGCGCGCTCGTCGAGGAGCTCCACGGGCGCCTCCGCGAGCTCGGCTCGCGCACCGCCGGGAGCTTCGACGACTACTACGGCGCCTTCGTTCTCGCCGGGATACAGAGGAACCTTCAGGCTCTCGCCGCGTTCGCCAAGCTCGGCCTGAGGAGAGGGAAGCCGAAATTCCTGGACTCGATCCCGCCGGGGCTCGATCTTCTCGAGGAAGGCGTCGCGGAGCGGGGGGATCTCCCCGCCCTCGCGTCCATGATCGCGGCGATCCGCCGGCGCCTGGAGGACGGACTGACGAAAGGAACGTGAGCCATGTGGAAGGTGTTCTTCACCACGTTCGGCGTGATGTTTCTCGCGGAGCTCGGAGATAAAACGCAGCTCGCCGTGATCTCGTGCGCCTCGCGATTCCGGTCGCCCTGGACCGTCTTCGCCGGGGCGGCGCTCGCGATGATCCTCGCGACGGCGATCGGCACGGCCGTCGGGAGCTTCCTGCCCGCCGTTCTCGGCGAGCGGACGATACGGTTCGTGTCCGGCGGTCTCTTTATCGTTTTCGGGGTGCTGATCCTCGCCGGGAAGTAGACGTCAGCCCTCGACGACCTTGAAAACCGCGTCCCCCGCCCGCACGCGGTCGGGGACCTTCGTGCCGACGGAGGCGCCGGCGCCGACCTCCCCCACCTGCGCGTGCTCCACCTGGAGCGATTCGACTGTCATCTCGATATCGGTCGTATGTCCCTTGATGTGAAGCTTGTCTCCGACCTTCACGCCCCCCGCCGTGATGTCGATCGCGGCGACGCCGATCCGGGCGAAATAATCCTGCACGACGCCGATTTCGATCTCCTTCATGCTCTCATCCCCTTTCGCACGACCAGCCGGGGCCGTGCCGCCGACGCGGCCCAGTGTACGCCCGCGCGCGTGAAATGACAAGGCCCGAGAGCTCCGTCCGGCCGCGGCGGCCCGGCATCGGGATCGAAACGAGGCGTCAGACGCCGAGCTCTATCAGGCGCCCGCCGGCTTCGCGATACGCGGGATCGCACGTGAAAAGCACGACCTGATGGGAGACGGAGAACCGGCGGACGAGCTCGAGCGCGCGGGCCCGCCGTTCCGGATCGAAATGGACGAAGGGATCGTCGAGAAAGAGCGGTTGGCTCTCCTCCCGTCCGAGGAGATCGACGAGGGCGAGGCGGACGGCGAAATAGATCTGATCCCGCGCGCCTTGGCTCAAGGCGCCGGGATCGATCCGCTCGGGCGCGGGGGCCGCGTGCGCCCCGCGCTCCCCGTCCGCCGGGGCCGGCGCCGCCGCGACGGCGAGCGTTCGAGGATCGAAGAAAAGGGTTTCGTATCGGCCGCCGGTGAGGTGCGAGAGGTACGGGGCGACCCGCG
>JAGUZZ010000256.1:0-2550 GCA_020060525.1 bacterium
GAAGGTGCAGCAGCTCACGGGAAGCCTCGTGTACCGGGACGGTCTCCGGTTCCGAGAACGTCTGTGGGCGGAGAGGTTCGTCAAGCGGCTCGTCGACGTGGCGGCCTCTCTGTTCGTGGTCGTCGTCGGTTTTCCGTTTTTTCTCGCCATCGCGCTGCTGATTAAGCTCACGTCGAAGGGCCCGGTTCTATTCGCTCAAGAACGCATCGGGGAGAATGGGGAGGTCTTTACCCTTTTCAAGTTCCGCACGATGCGTCTCGACACCGACGACTCCATCCATCGCGAATTCACGCGCCGCTTCATAGAAGGGCGGCTCGCAAACTCGGCGGTTGACGAAACATCGGCCTCCGTATATAAGTTGAAGGCGGATCCGCGGGTGACGCCGGTCGGCCGTTTCCTGCGGAAAACGAGCCTCGACGAGTTTCCGCAATTCCTGAACGTGCTCCGGGGCGAGATGACGATGGTGGGTCCGCGGCCGCCGCTCTCGTACGAGATGGAGCACTACCAGGATTGGCACAAGCTTCGTCTCGCCGTGAAGCCGGGTCTCACGGGGCTCTGGCAGGTGAGCGGACGGAGCGCCGTCCCCTTCAACGAGATGGTGATGCTGGATCTGTACTACATCGAGCACTGGTCGCTACTCCTCGACTTCAAGATCATGCTGAGAACGATCCCCGTCATGCTCTTCGGTTCCGGCGGTTTCTGAGAATGGAGGCAGCGTGGTTAAGGTAGGCGTCGTCGGTTGCGACTACTGGGGCCCCAACCTCATCCGGAATTTCTCGAACCTCAAGTCGTCGAAGGTCGTCTGGTGCTCGGACGTCAAGGAGGATAGGCTGAACCACATGAAGCAGCTCTATCCCGCGATCCGCGCGACGGCCGATTTCAGGGAGATCCTGAAGGATCCCGAGATCGACGCCGTCGTCGTCGCGACCCCGGTCGCCCAGCACTATCCGGTCGCCAAGGAGGCGCTCGAGGCGGGAAAGCACGTCTTCATCGAGAAGCCGCTCGCGCAGTCGGTCGAGGAGGGGCGGGCGCTCGTCGATCTCGCGGCGCGTCTGCGGCGGACGCTCATGGTGGGACACACCTTCGTGTTCACGGCCGCCGTCAACAAGATCAAGGACCTCGTCTGGTCGGGCGAGCTCGGCGAGATCTATTACATCGCCTCCTCGCGCGTCAACCTCGGGATCTTTCAGGAGGACATCAACGTCGTCTGGGATCTCGCGCCGCACGACATCTCCATCATGAACTACGTGCTGAACTCGCGCCCCGTGTCGGTATCCGCGGTGGGGCGGTCCTACATCCGGCCGGGCATCGAGGACGTCGCGTTCCTGACGTTCAAGTATCCGCAGGCCGCGCTCGCGAACATCCACGTCTCGTGGCTCAATCCGAACAAGATCCGCAGCACCACGGTCGTGGGAAGCAAGAAGATGCTCGTGTACGACGACATCTCGAGCCTCGAGAAGATACGTATCTACGACAAGGGCGTCACCATGACGCCGCATTACGACACCTTCGGCGAGTTCCACCTGTCGTACCGCTACGGCGACATCATGATCCCGCGCCTCGACGACGCGGAGCCGCTCAAGACCGAATGCCAGCACTTCGTCGACGTGATCGAGAAGGGTGCGCCGGCGCGCAGCGGCGGCGACCACGGACTCGAGGTTCTCCTCGCGCTCGAGACGGCGGGGCTCTCCATGCGGGAGATGGGCCGGGAGATCGGGATCGAGTACCCCCCGCAGGCGGGGCCGGCGCGATGAAGGACGCATTCGCAGCGCCGCCCCTGGGCGTCGTCCGGCTCGGCGAGGGCGCCGTCGTCGACGAGGGCGCGATCGTCGGCTACCGCTCGCCCCGAAAGGGCGTGAGCGACGTTCTCGAGATAGGCCCGAACGCCCGCGTGCGGAGCGGCTGCGTGATATACGCGGGCTCCCGCATCGGCGCGCACCTCGAGACCGGACACAACGCGATCATCCGCGAGGAGAACGAGATCGGGGAGCACTTCTCGATCTGGAACAACTCGGTCATCGACTACGGCTGCCGGATCGGCGCGCGGGTCAAGCTCCACTGCAACATCTACGTCGCCCAGTTCACCGTCATCGAGGACGACGTGTTCTGCGCGCCGGGCGTGACGATCGCGAACGACTACCATCCGGGCTGCCCCGATTCGCGCGAGTGCATGCGCGGCCCGACGCTCAAGAAGGGCTGCCGCATCGGCGTGAACGCGACCATCCTGCCGTACGTGACGATCGGCGAGGGAACGCTCGTCGGCAGCGGCTCCGTCGTCGCGGCCGACCTTCCCGCCGGCGTCGTCGCGTTCGGCAACCCGGCGCGGGTCCGCTGTACGCTCGAGGAGATGCGCTGCAAGACGGGCCGCCGGGAGGCGCCCTACCGCTGACGGTTCGCCGCATGGAAACGATCCGGGAGCCCCGCGTCGCCTTTCTCGCCTCGACGCTCGTCACCGGCGGAGCGGAGCGGGTCGTCGAGGCCCTCGCCCGCGGCCTGCCGCGCCGGGGGCTCGAGACGCGGGTCTTCTGCCTGCGCGCCAGGGGAGAGGTC
>JAGUZZ010000148.1:0-5204 GCA_020060525.1 bacterium
AGCTCGGATGGATCGTCGCGGTCGACGGCTACACCTCGTCCTTCTTTCTCTTCGAGGGACGCGGCGCGAAGCTCGTGAACTCCCGGGCGACGAAGCTCGCGAGCGGCGGACGCTGGCATCTGGCCGGGTACGACGGGGCCTCCCACAGCCTCTACCTCGTCGTCGAAACGGACGGACGCCGCGTGATCGAGGCGGCGAGGATCGACGTCGTGAGCGGCGAGACGGTCGTCGCCGCGCTCCCCGGATACACCGAGGGGGTCGGCATCCGGTACAACCGGGCGCGGAACGAGGTGTACATACCCTACGACAACCATCCCTCGGTGCACGTCGTCGATTTCGGCGCCGGAGGCGAGGTGTCCGAGATCGCGATCCCCGCCTACGGAAACGACGCGAGCGCGGTCGACGAGCGCAACGGCGTCCTCTACATCGGAAGCTGGGCCCACGGCGAGGTGGACGTCGTCGATCTCGCGTCGCGGAAGCTCGTCCGGCGCATCGAGAACCTCGGCATCGTTCCGCACCAGTTCGCGATGGTCTTCAATCCCAAGGACGGTCTTCTCTACTACCCGAGGGGCGCGACCGCCGTGAACGGGACGTTCGGCGCCGCGGTGACGGCGCTCGATCCGGCGACGGGAGAGACGGCCAAGATCCGCACGGGCTGGGCGCCGATCGATCTCGTCGAAGTGCCGTCCCGCGGGAGCTTTCTCGTGTTCGGCAACGAGGACGAGTTCGTCGAGGTGCGCCCGGACGGACGCTACGAGCGGCGTCTGCTGCCGGTCGATTACCCAGTCGAGGCGATCCTCGACGCGCAGGGAAACGTCTACCTTTCGTACGGCCCGCATCAGTCGTACTGGCCCGTCGTCTACATCTGGGGCGCGAGGAACGGGATTCTGCGGATCGACGCCGCGGATCTCGGCTTCTACGACCGCCGCATCCCCCGGCAGGCGCACCGCATGGCGTTCGACGCGGCGGGGACGCTCTACTTCACGCAGAACAACTGGGGCGCCGAGCAGCAGTTCATCGGCACGCTGCAGGACGAAGTGCGCCTCTTCGATATCGGGCGGAGGATCGCGCTCCCCGACACGGTCGAACGCGAGATAACGCAGCGCATTCTCGAGTACGACGCCGCGGCGGACCGCCTCTATCTCGTCCGCTTGCCCGAGCGGGACGAGGAGGCGAGCGTCCTGCAGATCGTCGATCCCGCCGCGAAAACGGCCGTTCACCGGACGACCGTCGGACGCACGGCCGCCGATCTCGTCTTCGACGACGAGAGGATCTACGTCGCCAATTTCGACTCGCGGAGCGTCTCGGTCATCGACAAGGGAACCTTCGCCTCGGAGGAGATCCCGGCGGGGGACGGGCCGCTCGCGCTCTGCCGCTTCGGAGGCTCGGTCTGGGTCGCGAACCACGCGTCGAACGGCATTCAGGAAGTGCGGGCGGGCGCGAAGGAGCTGCGTCTGCCCTATCCCGGGCGGCCCGACAACCTGTTCGCGTGGAACGGACGGCTCGTCGTGACGTCGCACGACGCGGGAGCGCTGCACGTGTCGGCGTTCGATCCCGCGACGGGGAGGTTCACGCTGCTGCACCGCGCCGAATTCCCGTACGGAGACACGGGCTTCGATTCGAAAAACGTCTCGTTCTATGTCCCGGGACAGTTCGCGGACGCGGTCTTCTCGATCACGAAAGCGAAGACGGCCGCCGACGGGAGGCTGTGGATAGCCGACTTCCTCTCGGGGAGGATCTTCATCCTCGAGGCGAAGTGACGGCGCGGGGTCCGGTCATCCGCCCGGAACGAACTCGACGCGAATCGATTCGACGATCTCGAGCGCCGTCGTGAGCGATTCGAGACCGCGGAACACCTCGCCCGACGCGCCGGACGGATGGCCGTGCCCGATCCGCTCGAGCGTCGCGGCCGAGGGTTCGCCACCGATGACGATCGTCCCTTCGTAGACGAGAGACGGCTGTCCCGAGCCCATGGAGCCGCCGCTCCAGCCCGCCTCCCCTTCCCCGGCGTTCTCGGGATAGGCAGCGTTGAAATCCTTCGAGTGGTTGATCTCGGCCCTCACGACGTACCGTCCGGGCTTTATCCCGGGGAGCAGGATCCACTCGCGCGAGAAGCCGGATTTCGGCGTCGCGCCGGTCATCGCGGCGAGCGCGGGGTCGGTCGCGTCCTTTTTCGGCCGCTTGTGGAGGCCGTGGCACGCGCCGCAGAGGGACTTCGGCTCCACGCCGCGCTCGGCGTGCTTGCGCGCCCACACGGGAAGCGATGAGGGCCGCTTGATGAGCTCGCGTTTCTCGCCGAACCCGGCGCGCCAATCCTGCACAGCAGTGCGGCGCGTGGCGAAGATCGTCGCGACGTACGCGCCGGAGGCGTCCTCGAGCCAGAACGCCATTTGGGGCCGGTTCGTCACCTTCGCGACGAGCATCGCGCGGAAAGAGTGCGTCCACTCCTTCCCTTCGACGAGCGAGATCCTGATCGTCCCCCGCGCGTCCTCGGCCGCCTCGGCGATCCCCGTCCAGCGCGGCTGCGCGGTCGCCGCGGCCGTCGCGGCGGCGACAGCGGCGAGCGCCGCGTATCTCTTGAATCCGTCCATGCGTCGTTACCTCCCTTTCGAGGGATCATTCTACCACAATCGCCGCGAGGCGCGCTCCGTCCGTTATCGCGCGCTTCGCAATGATACCTTTCAAAAAACATCTTGCGCAAGAGCGTCCTTTGCGGTATAACCGGGCCGTTCACAAGGATATCCGCAACCGAGGGATGGGCATCACGGTTTTTTCGCAGGCAAAGGAGGGACCATGAAGCTCTTCGTTTCCATTCTCGTGGTCGCGACGCTCGTTCTTTCCTTCTCCGTCGCCCCCGCGTCAGCCGGATGGCAGGAGAAGGCCGAGGCCCGCCGCGCGGCGCTCGCCGAAAAGCCCGACAGCAAGGCGCTCTGTCCGATTCTCGCTCCGTGGCCGTGGAAATGCGGCTGCGCGGATTTCGACAGCGACGGCGACGGCGTCATGGACGGCAAGGACCAGTGTCCGGGAACGCCGCTGGGCGCCGTCGTCGACAAGAAGGGCTGCCCGGTCGATTCCGACAAGGACGGCGTGCCCGACGGCATCGACAAGTGCCCGAACACCCCCGCCGGCATGAAGGTCGACGCGAAGGGCTGCCCGGTGGACAGCGACAAGGACGGCGTGCCCGACGGCGTCGACAAGTGCCCCGGCACCCCCGAAGGCGCGACGGTCGACAAGGACGGCTGCCCGTCCGACGCGGACAAGGACGGGGTATACGACGGCATCGACACATGCCCGAACACCCCCGCAGGAGCGAAGGTCGACGCGAAGGGCTGCCCGATGGACAGCGACAAGGACGGCGTCTTCGACGGCATCGACAAGTGCCCGAACTCCCCCGCCGGGGCGAAGGTCGACGAAACCGGCTGCCCGGCCGAAGTGAAGGCCTTCATCGACACCGGCAAGATCGTCTCCACGAAGATCCTCTTCGATTCCGGCAAGGCGACCCTGAAGCCCGAATCGAAGCAGGAGCTCGACGCGATCGGCGCCGTCCTCGCGCAGTGCGCGGACATGAAGATCGAGATCGCGGGGCACACCGATTCGCAGGGGGCCGACGACCTCAACATGAAGCTCTCCGAGGAGCGCGCGGCCGCCGTGCGGGACTACATCCTCAAGAACTTCTCGCAGTGCAAGCCCGATTTCTTCGTCGCGAAGGGCTACGGCGAAACGAAGCCCGTCGCCACGAACGCCACGGCCGAAGGGCGCCAGCAGAACAGGCGCGTCGAATTCTCGATCGTGAAATAGCCGTCCGGCGATCATCCGCGAAGCCGAAGCGGGCCGCACCGAGGGTGCGGCCCGCTTTTTTTCGCGCCGGGGGCGGGCGCGCGCATCGATGATATCTCTTGATTTCGATGCCCGTTCGCGTATGCTTCGCGCGAAAACGTCCCGCGAAGGGCTCTCGAAAAACCGGAGGCTCGTCATGGAAAAAAATAAAATCACCTTCGACTACGATCGCGCGTCCAACATCCTGTTCGTCGAGGACCAGTGGGACATCAAAACGAGAGAGGACGTGGACGCCTTCTTCGCCGAATACGAGCGGAACATGAAGAACGTAAAGGAAAAATTCTGGATGGTCGCGCACATCGACAAGCTCGCCGTCCACGCCGACGTCGCGGAGTACTACGGAGAGGTCGCGCGGAAGGCGACGAACGAGCTCGTTCTCGGGCTCGCGCGGTGGGGCGTGGACAGCACGGCCCGGATGGCGCTTCGCACCACGGCGATGAAGGCGAAGATGCCCTACACGATCCACACGAGCCGGGAAAAAGCCGTGCAAGCCGTCGAGCAGATGAAGGCCGAACGGAACAGCAAGAGGCAATGACGTCCGCATGCGCGAAACGGCAGCCATGATCCGCGATCGCCTGCCCCTCGCCCGCTCCTCCCTCGCTCTCGCCGCTTCGCTCCTCGCGATTTCCGCCGGCTGCTCGACCGAGGAGACCGCGGATCCGAAACCGCAGCCGCCGCCCGTTCCTCTCTGCGAGAAGATCGGCACGCAGCGCGTCGACGCCGTGACGCCGGCCGTCGTCGTCCCCGACTGGGGGGAGCCCAGGCGGCTCGGCGCGCCGGTCAACACCCCCTGCCCCCAGGACGCGATCGAGATCGCGCGCGACGGCTCGTGCCTCTACGTGATGTACACCGAGGACGTCCTCGAGAATATGCCGCCCGAGAGGATACTCGCGCGGCGGAACAACACGTACCGTCTGAGGCGCATCGGCGGGCCCGGGGAGTTCGGAGAGCCCGAGTACTACGATCTCGGCAAGGGGACCACGGCCTCGCTCGACGGGGAGCTCAGCTTCTCGCCCGACGGAAACGAGGTGTACTTCCACTCCCTCCGCTCGACCAATCAGGGGTATCTTATCGATCCCCCGGCCGACGATTTCCTCGACATCTACGTCGCCGGCGTCGCGGACGGCGAGCCCGGCCCCGGCCGCAACCTCGGCCTTCCGCCGAACTCGATCCACCCCGACGGCGAGCACGCCCTGCACCCCGACGGCGCGAGCCTCTACTTCGGATCGCACCGTCCCGGGGGAGCGGGCGGCGCGGACATCTGGATCTCGACTCGAGAGGGAAACGTCTGGAGCGAACCGGCGAATCTCGGCTCGCCCGTGAACTCCTTCGCGAACGACTACCAGCCCGCGTTCACAGCGGACGGC
>JAGUZZ010000355.1:0-5695 GCA_020060525.1 bacterium
CCGCCGGCGGCAAGCCCCCCGCCGCCCCCGCTCCCGCCGCCCGAAAGCCCGCGGCGCCCGGAAAGCGCCCGATGGAGGAAGAGATCCGCCGGATGGCCGAGGACGGGAAGTACTACCTCGGCGCCGAGCAGCGCATCGCGCCTCCCGTCGAGGCGATCGATATCCCCTCGGGGTACAACGTCGATCGCATCGCCGCGCTCGTCCGCGACCCGTACTGGCTCTTCGCCTACTGGGAGGTCACCGGCCACAAGTACCGCGAGCTCGAGCGGGTTTTCGGCGACACGTGGCCCCAGTGCCGCATGGTGCTCCGCGTCTACGACCTGTCCGAGGCGAGACGCAAGCACTTCGACATCACGGTCACGCACGAGGCGCGCAACTGGTACGTCAACGTCTCGGCCGAGCGACGTTACCAGATCGCGATCGGAGCCCTTTCCCCCGACGGCCGCTTCGAGCAGGTGGCCGTCTCCAACGTCGTCGAGACGCCGAGCGCGCGCGTGAGCGACCGGGTCGACGAGCACTGGATGGTGCCCGACGAGCTCTTCGAGAAGATCTTCGCCGCCTCGGGCGGGCTCGACATGCACGCCGCCTCGGCCGAGCTCCGGGAGCTCCTCGAGCGAGGGCTCCTCGAGCAGGTCACCTCCGGCTCCGGCGGCGTCTCGAGCTTCGGAAGCGGCGTCTGGCCGAAAGGGGAGAAAGGACGCGCCTTCCGTCTCTGGGTCGCGACCGAGCTCATCCTCTACGGGGGCACCGAGCCCGACGCGCGCGTCACCGTGCAGGGCAAAGAAGTGAAGCTCCGTCCCGACGGCACCTTCTCGCTCCGCTTCGCTCTGCCCGACGGCAAGCTCGACCTGCCCGTGGCCGCCGCGTCAGCCGACGGCGTCGAGGAGCGCACCATCGAGACCGGGGTCGCGAAGAAGTCCCGCGCAAAGGAACCCGTTATAAAATGAGCCGAGAAAAAGGCTACCTGGCGCTCGTCCTCCACGCGCATCTTCCGTACGTCAGGCATCCGGAGTACGACGAGTTTCTCGAGGAGGACTGGTTCTTCGAAGCCCTCACGGAGACCTACATCCCCCTCGTCGAGATCTACGACCGTCTCATCGAGGACGGCGTCGATTTCCGCGTGACGATGTCGCTCACGCCGACGCTCCTCTCGATGATGACCGACCCGCTCCTCCAGTACCGGTATCTGCGGCACCTCAACAAGCTCATCGACCTCGCGGGGCGCGAGATCGAGCGCACGCGCTGGATGCCCGAGTTTCACGAGCTCGCCCTCATGTACTTCTGGCGCCTCACGCGCGCGCGGCAGATATTCAGCGAACGGTACTACAACAACATCGTCACGGCGTTCCGGCGTTTTCAGGACCTCGGGAAGCTCGAGATCATCACCTGCGGCGCCACCCACGGCTACCTCCCCCTCATGCTGAACCGCGCCGCCCAGCGCGCCCAGATCGAGATCGCCTGCGCGCACTACGAGAAGCACTTCGGGCGGCGCCCCCGCGGCATCTGGCTCCCCGAGTGCGGCTACGCGCCGGGCGTGGACGAGCTCCTGAAGGAGGCCGGCATCCGTTTCTTCTTCGTCGACACGCACGGCGTTCTCTTCGGGACCCCGCGCCCGCGGTACGGCGTCTTCGCGCCGGTCTACACCCCCAACGCCGTCGCCGCGTTCGCCCGCGACATGGAATCGTCGAAGCAGGTCTGGAGCGCCAAGCAAGGATACCCGGGCGACTACGATTACCGCGAATTCTACCGCGACGTCGGATTCGACCTCGACTACGACTACGTCCGCCCGTACCTCCACTCCGACGGCAACCGAGTGAACCTCGGCATCAAGTACTACCGCATCACGGGGCCGGGCGAGCACAAGGAGCCCTATAAGCCCTCGATCGCTCGCGAGAAGGCGGCGACCCACGCGGGCAACTTCCTCTTCAACCGCGAGAAGCAGGTCGAGTGGCTCCACGATCTCCTCAAGATCAAGCCGATCATCGTCTCGCCCTACGACGCAGAGCTCTTCGGGCACTGGTGGTACGAGGGCCCCGAATGGATCGAGTTCCTCATCCGAAAGACGTTCTACGACCAGAAGACGATCTCGATGATCACCCCGTGGGAGTACCTCGAGCGGCATCCGAAGCTGCAGGTGGTCGCGCCCGCGATGTCCTCCTGGGGCTGGAAGGGCTACAGCGAGCACTGGCTCGCCGGCGAGAACGACTGGATCTACTCGCACCTCCACATGATGGCGGACCGGATGACAACCCTCGCCGCGCGCTACCCCGACGCCGAAGGGCTCATGAGGCGCGCCCTCAATCAGGCCGCGCGCGAGCTCATCCTCGCGCAGGGGAGCGACTGGGCGTTCATCATGAAGACCGGCACGATGGTCGAGTACGCCGTCAAGCGCACCAAGGACCACATCGCCCGATTCGACCGCCTCTACCACGACATCGAGAACCACCGCGTGAACGATCAGTGGCTCAAGGAGGTCGAGCACCGGGACAACATCTTCCCCGACCTCGACTACCGGGTGTACGCGCGCTGACCGCGAACGCGACGCTCAATCGCCGCGGTCCGACGCTAAAATTGAATGCGCAGCGGCCGCGAATAGGCTAGAATACCCCGCGATGGATTCCGCTCCGCGCAAGAAGCACCTCGTTATCCACGGGCATTTCTATCAGCCGCCGCGCGAGAACCCCTGGACGGAGGAGATCGACCGGCAGGAGGGCGCCTCTCCCTACCACGACTGGAACGACAAGATCGCGAACGAATGCTACCTGCCGAACGCCCTCTCCCGGCGGCTCGACGCCCACGGCCGCATCACGAAGCTCGTCAACAACTACGAATGGCTGAGCTTCAATTTCGGGCCGACGCTCCTGTCGTATCTCGAGGACCGCTTTCCGGAGGTGTACGAAAAGATCCTCGCGGGCGACCGCGCGAGCGTGAAGCGGCTCGGGCGCGGGAACGCGATCGCCCAGTGCTACAACCACGTCATCATGCCCCTCGCCTCGCCCCGGGACCGGGAGACGCAGATCCGGTGGGGGCTGCGCGATTTCGAGAGGCGCTTCGGCCGGGCGCCCGAGGGGATCTGGCTCCCCGAGGCGGCCGTGAACGACGCCGTGCTCGCCGTCCTCGTCGATCACGGGATCCGCTTCACCATACTGAGCCCGTATCAGGCGCAGCGCGTGAGACCGCTCGCGGGGGCGAAGAGCGGCGCCGCCGGCCGCGAATCGAAGGCCGGCGGAGACGCGCCGTGGCGGGACGTCTCGAAAGGGACCGTGGCGGCGGGGTTCCCCTACCGGTGCTTCGCGCCGGGCGCGAAGGGAAAGCGCGACCGCGGCCGCTTCGTGGACGTCTTCTTCTACGACGCGCCGCTCTCGACGGACGTGAGCTTCAACCATCTCCTTCGAAACGGCGACCGCCTCGCCGAGGCGATCGAGTTCGGCTTCCAGCGGGGCGGCGACGACCTCGTCGCGATCGCCACGGACGGCGAGATCTACGGACATCACGAGCCGTTCGCCGACATGGCCCTCTCCTACCTCGTCGAAGAGGCGGCCCCCCGGCACGGATTCTCGATGACGAACTTCGCCGCGTACCTCGCCGCCCGTGAGCCCGCGTTCGAGGTCGAGCTCAAAGAGGGACCGAACGGCGAGGGGACGTCGTGGTCGTGCTTCCACGGCGTCGGCCGATGGAAGGAGGACTGCGGCTGCTCGACGGGCGGCGACTCCTCGTGGAACCAGAAGTGGCGCGCCCCGCTGCGCTCGGGGCTCGACGCGCTCGCCGCCTCTCTCTCCGCCGCCTTCGAGGAGGAGACGCGGGGACTTCTCGCCGATCCGTGGGCGGCGCGCGACGACTATATCGAGCTCGTCGAGGAGCGCACGACGGAGGCGGCGAAGGAGTTCGTGCGCGCGCGCGCTTCGCGGGAGCTCTCCGGGACGGAGATCTCGCGCGTCCTTTCGCTCCTCGAATCGCAGCGGAACGCCCAGCTCATGTTCACCTCCTGCGGATGGTTCTTCGCCGACATCTCCGGCCTCGAAGCGACGCAGATCCTGCGCTACGCGGCGCGGGCGATCGAGCTCGCCGGGCCGGCCCGCCGCACCGCGCTCGAGCGCGATCTCATCGCGGCCCTCTCGCGCGCGGCGAGCAACGTGCCCGGCAAGGGCACCGGCGCCGACGTCTTCTCGGCGGCGCGGAAGCAATCCGCGCTCGGCGCGCGCTCGATCGCCGCGCTCTACGCCGTCACGGAGCACTTCACGCCCGGGGAGAAGATCCGCCTCGTCTACGGGCACCCCGTGCGGCCCCTCGAATCGATCCTCCGCCGCATGGACGGCGGCGCCGCGCGCGCGGGCTCGCTCGAGCTCACCTCGCGCTACACGCTCGAGCGGCGCCTCTTCGAGTACCTCGTGTACGTCGAGGGCGAGGCGGTGTTCGCGTGCTACGTCAAGGAGAGCGCCGGCGAATCCGCCGCGCGGGAGACCGTCGAGCAGTTCGCCGAGCTCGCGGGCTCGGGCTCGCGGGACAAGCTCGTCTCGTCGGCCGCGGAGCATTTCGGGACGGCGCTCACCGCGAGGGATTTCCTCCCCGAGGACCGCGAGCGTATCCTGCGCTATCTCACCGCCCGGGCGCTCGAGGCGGTCGACCGGCTCTACGGCCAGATCTATCAGGAGAGCAAGGGGCTCCTCCGGCTCCTCAAGGACGCGGGCGTCGACGCCCCGGCGGGGATCGTCGTTCCCGCCGAGACGCACCTCACGAAGAGGCTCGTCGAAGAGGTCGGGCGCTGGGAGCGCACCCTCAACCCCGCCGGCCTCGAGGGGATCCGCCGGATCGTGTCGGAGGCGAAAACCTTCGGCGTCCCGATCGACACCTCCTCGGCGGCGGCCTCGTTCGCCGCGCTCATCATGGAAAAGCTGAAGCTGCTCTCGGGCGAGCTCACCTCTCCCGCAGCGGCCGCCGTCGAGCAGTTCGTCAACCTGAGCGACGAGATGGGGATCGAAATGAGCTTCCGCGACATCCAGAACCGGATGTACGCCATTCTCGAGACGGCCATCGCGCCGTTCATCGAGAGCCTCGGCGGCAGGAGCCCGGAGAGCCGCGAGGCGGGCAAGCGGGCCGCGGCCGCGTTTCTCAGCCTCGCGAGAAGGTTCAACTTCAACACGGAATCGTGGGAGCGGCGGCTCGAGGCCGTCCGGCCTGACGGAGCCCCGCGGCCCGGACACTCATGAATCGCGCCGACGCGAACAAGCGGATGGCGAAGCTCCGCGAGGAGATCTCGCGGCACGACCATCTCTATTACGTTCTCGACCGTCCCGAGATCTCGGACGCCTCGTACGACCGGCTCCTCCGGGAGCTCGTCTCGCTCGAGGAGGAGTATCCGGATCTCGCGGCGCCCGATTCGCCGACCCGGCGGGTCGGCGCTCCCCCGCGCGACGATCTCCCGAAGGTGCCGCACGTCAAGCCGATGCTGAGCCTCGAATCGGTGACGGAGGAGAGCGAGGCCCGCGAGTTCGACCGGCGCGCGAAGAAGCTCCTCGGGACCGATGAGATCGTCTACGCCGTCGAGCCCAAATTCGACGGCCTCTCGGTCGAGCTCATTTACGAGGACGGGGTGCTCGCGAGAGGCGCCACGCGCGGCGACGGCGCCGTGGGCGAGGACGTCACGCCGAACATCCGCACGATACGCGCCGTGCCGCTTCGGCTTCGCGGCGGCCGG
>JAGUZZ010000133.1:0-2580 GCA_020060525.1 bacterium
GGGTCGGAGTACTGGGACATGACGACCCTGTCGGGAGAATCGATCTCGTCGGGCCTGTACTTCTATCGCGTCAAGGCGGACAGCGGCGCGGAGACGACGGGCAAGTTCGCCGTCATCAAGGGACAGCGCTAGCCGCCGTGCAGGCAGGGGAGGAAACGGTCATGAAGAAAATATGCATAGCGATCGCGGCGCTCGTCGTCGGGCTCTCGAGTTTCGCCGCGGCGCAGACGAGCGACCGGGCCGGCAGCTCGGGAGCCCTGTTTCTCAAGCTCGGCATGAGTCCGCGGGCCGCGGCCCTCGGGAACACCTACGTGGCCATCGCCGACGACGTGAGCGGAATCTTTCTCAATCCGGCCGCCATCGTGGGAATCGAGGGGCACAGCTTCTTCGTCGCGGAGTGCGAATACCTCATCGATACGCGCGCCGTCGCCGGCGTCTATTCGTTCCCGATGCCCGAGGGGGTCGGAGGGCGCGGCGCCGTTCACTACACCGGATTTCTGTCCGGCGACATGACGATGACGACCGCGACGGATATCGACGGCACGGCGACCGACAAGACATTCGCCTGGAACGAGCTCGCCATCGGATTCACCTACGCGCGCGAGTTCACCGATCGGTTCGCGATCGGCGGCGGAGTGAAATTCATCCGCACGGACGCCGCCGATCTCTACAGCCAAACGTTCGGCTTCGACATCGGGACGCTGTACCGCAGCGGGTGGCGGAATTTCCGCATCGGAATGGCGGTCACGAACTTCGGTCCCGACATGCGGTTCAACGGACGGTACACGAACACCTACATCTCGAGCATCTGGCAGGTCAGGGTCAGCGAGGAGTTCGGAAACTATCCGCTGCCGATCGCGCTGCAGGTGGGCATCGCCGACGAGCTGTACGCATCCGACAAGATGCGCGTCACGGGGGCCATCGACTACAGCCATCCGAACGATCTCGCCGAACGCGTTCACTTCGGCGCGGAGCTCGGCTACGACGAGATGTTCTTCCTGCGGGGCGGGTTCTTCATGGATATGGACAAGAGCGAGGTCGACGATCCGGGCATCGCCGGGGACGAAGCGCTCGATCGATTCATGGATTTCCGCTTCGGCGCGGGATTCAAGATCAGCAACGTCGTCGTCGACTACGCGTGGCAGGATCTCGCCGATCTCGGCACGATCCACCGGTTCTCGCTCGGATTTTCGCTCTGAAGGAGCGCCGGCGCGCCGCGCATCGGCCGCCGGCCGGCACAAAAACGCACGCGCTCGAAAGGGCCCCGCACGGGGCCCTTTCCGCGTCTGCGCGGACATCGGGCGCGCGCGGGTGTTATTTTTCATCTTGACTTTCGGTTTTTCTTCGGTATACTGGTGCATGGCGCCTCGGGGGATCGCGGCGGGGCGGCCGGCCGGGCCAGCGGGGTCCCGCCGCCCGTCGCCGGCCCCGCTGGCAAGGGCGCCGTGGAGGTTGAGATGACCTATCTCACGAAACGACAAAGGGAAATCCTCGAGTTCGTACGCGCTTTTCAGGCCGAGAAGGGGTACGCCCCCTCGCTCGAGGAGATAGCGGCGCGGTTCAAGCTCTCGGCCGTGAGCACGGTGCACGAGCACATCGCGAACATGGGCCGAAAGGGCGTTCTGCGCCGCGGCTGGAACAGGGCACGCTCGATCGAGCCGCTCGCCTCGCGCGACGCGCGCGAGGTGCCGCTCGTCGGGGCGGTCGCCGCCGGCGAGCCGATCGAGGCGATCGAGGTGCCCGAGAACGTCGCTCTCCCGCCCGATCTCGCCGGGCGCGGGGAGAGCTTCGTTCTGCGCGTCAAGGGGGAGTCGATGACGGGGGACGGGATCCTCGACGGGGATCTCATCGTCGTCGAGAAGCGGCGGCGCGTCGAGAACGGGGCGCTCGCGGTCGTGCTCCTGCGCGGCGGCGAGGCGACGGTGAAGCGGTTCCATCAGGAGGGGGACACGGTGAGGCTCCGGCCGTCGAACCCAGCGATGAAGGATATCGTCGTCCCCGCGGCCGAGGTCGAGGTGCGCGGCGTCGTCACGGGGCTCGTGAGGCGGTACCGGAGGATCTGAGGCGTCTATCGCGGCGCCGCCGCGCCGGTCGCGGCCGCGCCGCCGTCGAGGCGACATGACCATCACGTACAGACGGGTCGACATGCTTCTCTCGGCCGCGGCGGGCGGCGAGGTGAGCGAGGGGGACAATCTGCTTCTCGAAACGGGGCGCCGGCCCGCCGCCGGCGAGCTCGCGCTCGTGCGCCGGGGCAGAGCGGAGGCGCTCTGCCGCTGGAGCGGTCAGGAAGGGGTGGACGTGATGGGGGTGGTGATCGGGATCAAGAGAAAGCTTTGAGGCTTCGACTGCTGAGGGCGGCGTGACCGCCCGGGGCGCGGACGGCCCCGCGGAATCGGGGCGCTCCCGCGGCGAGACGATCCGAAACGGCCGCTCGGAGGCCGGCCCGCGGCGCGACGGGGGGGACGGCGGTGGAGCGGGAAATTCTCCACGTCAACACGGACGACTTCTACGCGTCGGTGCTGCGGCTGCGCGACGCGACGCTGCGCGGCAAGGCGGTCGTCGTAGATCGGAAGAGCACAC